>NZ_JBNNOB010000215.1:0-3806 GCF_050274375.1 Sphingomonas sp. NPDC019816 | reverse complement strand
TCCCAGTTGCGATCGTCGGTGGTGACGATGGTGCCGGTGCGCAGGCGGCGCTTCAACTCGTCGCCCGACTGGCCCGAGACGATCTCGGCCGCCTTGGCGAGCGCGACCTGCACCTCGGCGATGGCGGGTACCGGAATTTCGGGCGGCAGCACGTCGTCGAGGACATGGTCGTCGCGCAGATAGGCGTGCGCCAGCACATAGTCGCCGATCCGCTGGCTGGGACGAAGCCCGCCGCAATGGCCGATCATCAGCCACGCCTCGGGCCGCATCACCGCCAGATGGTCGCAGATCGTCTTGGCATTGGACGGTCCGACGCCGATATTGACCAGCGTGATGCCGGTGCCGTCCTTCGCGACCAGGTGATAGGCCGGCATCTGGTGCCGCCGCCATGCGCTGTCGGTGACGATCTTGTCGACATCCTCGGGCCGCTCGATGACGATCCCGCCCGCGCCCGACAGCGCGGTGAAGCGCGAACCCTCGCCCAGCTGCGACGCGCCCCAGCGGACGAACTCGTCGACATAGCGGTGATAATTGGTGAACAGCACATAGCGCTGGCAATGCTCGGGCGGGGTGCCGGTATAATGGCGCAGCCGCGCGAGCGAGAAGTCGGTGCGCAGCCCGTCGAACAGCGCCAGCGGCCGGTTGCCGTCCGCCGTCATCCACAGGCCGTCGGCGATCTCGTCGCCGATATGCGCCAGCTCGGTCGCGGGGAAGAAGCGCGCCAGCTCGGCCGCCGATACCGTGTCGAGGCTCAGCGCATGGCCGGGATCGAGCACATAAGGGAAGGGAATTTCCTGACGCCCCGGCACCGCTTCGACGGTGACGTCATAATCTTCCATCAACAGCGTCAGCTGCTCGACCAGATAGTCCTTGAACAGCGCGGGCTTGGTGACGCTGATCCGATAGTCGCCCGCCGATACCAGCCGGCCGAACGAGCGCATCGGCGTCGGGCGGCCGCCCTCACCGCGATAGACCAGACGGATTTCGGGATAGGCGAAGCAGCCTTGCGCGCGCGCCTCCAGGCTGGGAGCCGTCCCGTCCTTGAGATAGGCGGTCAGCGCGTCCTTCAGGCGGGTGACGGAGGCGGTGTAAAGGCGGTCGAGTTCCTCGACGATCTGAAGGGCTTGAGTCATGGCATAGGAGCTAAGCGCTGTTGCCGACGCTGGCAAGCGGCCCCCGAAGGGATGGGTGGAAGGCGGAAATCGCCCTCCACCCGGTCAGATGTCAGGCACCCAGGGCCGAATTCTCATCGTCGCCCGTGCCACGCAGCTTCGATGCGCCAAAGGCCGCACCGGCAACGGCCGCGGCCACACCGGCGGCGATGCCGGCGGCGGCATAGGGGTGGCCCTTGACCTTGTCGGTCGCGGCCTTGGCGGCACCCTGCGCCTTTTCGCCGAGGCTCTTGGCCTGGGCCTGCTTCTCGGGGGGGACATAGGTGGTCATGACCGTGCTTCCTCTCTCAATCCTATGGGCTGTCCCCAAAACGCGCCGGCGGTAATCACTGTTCCACCAGCGATCCGACCGGCGGCGCGGGTCGGCGTCAGATCTGTGCGAGCAGATGCTCGGCCGAGCTGACCTTGAACTCGCCCGGAGCCTCGACGAAAAGCTGTTCGACCACGCCGTCATTGACCAGCATGGTGTAGCGCTGGCTGCGCATGCCCATGCCGAACTTCGACCCGTCCATGGTCAGGCCCACCGCCTTGGCGAAGTCGGCATTGCCGTCGGCCAGCATGGTGACGCCGGCCGAGCCGCTGGTCTGCCCCCACGCCTTCATGACGAAGGCGTCGTTGACCGAGGTGCAGGCGATCTCGTCCACGCCCTTGGCCTTCAGCGCACCGGCCTGCGCAACGAAGCCGGGCAGGTGCTGCGCCGAACAGGTCGGGGTGAAGGCGCCCGGCACCGCGAACAGCGCGACGCGGCGGCCGGCGAAATAATCGGTGGTCGACACCTGTTCGGGGCCATCCGGCGTCACCTTGACCAGCGTGGTGGCGGGGAGGCGGTCTCCGACCTTGATCGTCATGTCACCCAAATCCTTGGAATGGACCCGGCACCATGCCGGGCTAGGCCGCGCTCTCATGGGGTGGAACATGGGTTGATTTCAAGCATGGCGAGGCGAAGCGCCTGTCCCTATAGTCGGGTCGTGCATCAACTGACCTATCTTTCCGGCCAATTTCTGCTCGCCATGCCGGGCATGGCCGACGCCCGTTTCGATCACGCGATCATCGCGATGTGCGCGCATGACGAGGGCGGCGCGCTGGGCATCGGATTGGGCGCGACGATCGATGGCATCGGTTTCCATGCGCTGCTCGACCAGTTCGAGATTCCGCATGGCGACGCCCCCGATGCACCGGTCCATTATGGCGGCCCGGTCGAACCGCGCCGTGGCTTCGTGCTGCACAGCCATGACTGGCAGGGGCAGGACAGCGTCGATGTCAGCGGCCGCTGGGTGCTGTCGTCGACGGTCGACGTGCTGCGCGCCATCGCGGAGGGCACGGGGCCGAAGCGCTGGATCGTGGCGCTCGGCTATGCCGGATGGGATGCGGGGCAGTTGGAGAACGAGCTTCGCGAACCGGGCTGCTGGTTTAACGTCGGCGGCGAGCCGGAAATCCTGTTCGACGTGGCGGCCGGGGATCGCTGGCAGGCGGCATTCGGTGCGGCCGGGGTCGATCCCAGGCAGTTGGTGACGGGCGGCGGTACGGCCTGAGCGGTCATCAGTTCCTCCCCTGCAAGGGGAGGGGGACCATGCGCAGCATGGTGGAGGGGTGTCACCGGTTGCGATGGCACGTACCGCTCGCAAAGGGCGCCACCCCTCCGTCAGGGCTTCGCCCTGCCACCTCCCCTTGCAGGGGAGGAATTGGATGGTGGTCGATCGCCGACCGCCATCCAGGCATATAAAGATATCTTTATATTTGATCCCTAAGGCGATCGCCGCTAAGGCGTGGCCGTGCCGATCGGCGTGTCCCCACGTCTTGGTCGGCCCCATTTTGCACGGAGTTTCGTCGTGTCCACGACTGCCGCCACCAAGAACGATTACGTCATCAAGGATATCGGCCTCGCTGATTTCGGCCGCGCCGAGATCAAGATCGCCGAGACCGAGATGCCCGGCCTGATGGCCCTGCGCGACGAATTCGGCGCGTCGCAGCCGCTCAAGGGCGCGCGCATCACGGGTTCGCTGCACATGACGATCCAGACCGCCGTGCTGATCGAGACGCTGACCGCGCTGGGCGCCGATGTGCGGTGGGCGACCTGCAACATCTATTCGACCCAGGACCATGCCGCCGCCGCGATCGCCGCGTCGGGCGTGCCCGTCTTCGCCGTGAAGGGCGAGACGCTGGCCGAGTACTGGGACTATGTCGGCGACATCTTCACCTGGGACGGCGACGTCGAGGGTCAGACCGCCAACATCATCCTGGACGATGGCGGCGACGCGACCATGTTCGCGCTGTGGGGCGCCAAGCTGGAAGCCGGTCAGTCCTTCGGCGAGCCGGAGAATGAGGAAGAGGTCGAGTTCCAGCGTTCGGTCAAGGCGTTCATCGCCAAGAAGCCGGGCTATCTGACCCAGACCGTCAAGAACCTGAAGGGCGTGTCGGAAGAGACGACCACCGGCGTTCACCGCCTGTACGAGATCGCGAAGAAGGGCGAGCTGCCGTTCCCCGCGATCAACGTCAACGACTCGGTCACCAAGTCGAAGTTCGACAACCTCTACGGCTGCAAGGAATCGCTGGTCGACGCGATCCGTCGCGCCACCGACGTCATGCTGGCGGGCAAGGTCGCCGCGGTCGCCGGTTTCGGCGACGTGGGCAAGG
>NZ_JBNNOB010000214.1:0-3879 GCF_050274375.1 Sphingomonas sp. NPDC019816 | reverse complement strand
GAACGGCGTTCTGGGTTCAATTCCGACCGCCGTTCAAGCTGAGCGAAGTCGAAGCGCACGAGACTTACCGCTCCAATGACGCCAGCTGCGCCTGATTCGCCTGGCTCGCCTCGGTCTGGAGCAGCATCGGGTCGAGGTGATCGCCGACCATCTGGTCGGTGACGACGACGTTCGTGCCGACCGAGGTGATCGAGAACAGCTTCTTGGCGAAAGCCGCCGGCAGGCGGATGCAGCCGTGCGAATCGGGAAAACCCGGATTTTTGCCGGCGTGAAGCGCCACGCCGTCCCAGGTCAGCCGCTGCATGAAGGGCATCGGCGCGCTGTCGTACAGATTGCTGTGATGCACTTCACGCTTTTGCAGGATCGGGAAGATGCCGACCGGCGTATCCTTGCCGTCCTTGCCCGTCGACACCGACGCCGCCGCCACCATCGTCTCGCCGCGATAGACATAGGCCTTCTGCATCGGCAGGCTGACCACCACCGTCACCGGCAAGGTGACCGGGTCGACCGCCATCGCCTGCGGATCGGCCCAGACGAACCGATTGGGTGCGAGCGCGGCGGCCGCCTGAGCGATGGTGGTGGTGGCGGCCCCGTCATCGGCGGCCATGGCCGGCGCGGCGAAACCCATCGTCGTGGCGCCCAACAAGGCGGCAAAAGCGAAAGCCTTCATATCCCTTTTCCTTGGCGAGTTCATAAATTCTTAAACCCGTCAAGCCACAATTTGTGCCGAGCGAAATTTTTTGCCCTCAGGCGGAACTTTCGCCGAGTCGATGGGACGAAGCGATCAACCGATGCCCGGCGGGCAGAAAATCCGCCTCCGTTCTGCTATCTAGGAGGTCGCGGGACTTCTGGGGTTAGAAGGATCATAATGTTCGAAAATCTGGACGCGGCGCCGGGTCGGCGCGCGCTGTTGAAGAACGCGCTGGTTCTGGCCGGCGCACTGGCGGTACCGGGGGCGGCCAATGCGCGCCAGCGTCTGACGGCGCGGGATCTGCAGCCGATGCGCCAGCCGCCGCTGCCCAATCATCCGACCCGGCCGAACCCGGTCGAGGTCGCGTCGCGCCCCGTCATGGCCTCGCCGCGCGTCGTCCGCCCGGCCCTGTTCCGCGAGGCGATGGCCGCGCTGCAAAAGCATGGCGGCCGGGTGCGTCAGCGCGACCGGATGGCGATCGTCGATTTCGCGGTCGGTTCGTCCGAACCCCGCCTGCACCTGATCGACCTGGTCAACGGCAAGAGTCAGTCGCTGCTCGTCTCGCACGGCAGCGGGTCGGATCCGTCGCACAGCGGCTATCTCCAGCGCTTTTCCAACGCGTTCAACTCGAACGCCAGCAGCGAGGGCGCCTTCGTGACCGACAATTATTATGTCGGCAAGCATGGCCGGTCGCAGCGTCTGATCGGGCTGGACCCGACCAACGACAATGCGCTGGGCCGTGCGATCGTGATCCACTCGGCCTGGTACGCCAACCGCGACATGATCAAGACGCACGGCATGTTGGGCCGTAGCCAGGGCTGCTTCGCGGTCGGCGAGAACGACCTGGACCGCGTGTTCGCCAATCTCGGCCCCGGCCGGATGATCTACGCCGCGAAGGTGTAAGTCCTCACATTCCTCCCCTGCAAGGGGAGGGGGACCGCCGCGCAGCGGTGGTGGAGGGGTGTCACCGCTGATGGTGACACCCCTCCGTCAGTCCTGCGGACTGCCACCTCCCCTTGCAGGGGAGGAATTCGCCCCTTCCCTCAACGCGACATTGCGATCCCCGGTGGCGGGGGTTAAGCCCCCGATCCTCATGGCCCAACCGCTGATCATCGCCGTCCCCAAGGGACGCATCCTGGCCGAGGCGCTGCCGCTGCTCGCCGCCGCCGGCATCCGGCCCGAACCGGCCTTCACTGACAAGGACAGCCGCGCGCTGCGCTTCGCCACCGATGTCCCCGGCATCGAACTGATCCGCGTCCGCGCCTTCGACGTCGCCACCTTCGTCGCCCATGGCGCGGCGCAACTGGGGATCGTCGGATCGGATGTGCTGTCCGAATTCGGCTATTCCGAACTCTATGCGCCGGTCGACCTGAAGATCGGCCATTGCCGCATCTCGGTCGCTGAGCCCGCCGCGATGGCGGAGAGCGACGATCCGCGCGGGTGGAGCCATGTCCGCGTCGCGACCAAATATCCGCATATCACCAGCCGCCATTTTGCCGCGCGCGGCGTGCAGGCCGAGTGCGTCAAGCTGAACGGCGCGATGGAGCTGGCCCCCACGCTGGGCCTGGCGCCGCGCATCGTCGACCTGGTGTCGTCGGGCCGTACGCTCAAGGAAAATGGGTTGGTCGAGGTCGAGGTGATCGAGGAGGTCACCTCGCGCCTGGTCGTCAACCGCGCCGCGATGAAGACGCGCGGACAGGTGGTGCCGCTGGTCGAGGCGTTCCGCCGCGCCGTGGCGGAGAGGGAAGCGGCATGATCCGGCTGGATACGCAAGACGCTGGCTTCGCCGCCGCCTTCGACGAACTGGTCGATGCCCGGCGTGAGAGCGATGCCGATGTCGCGCGCGACGTGCAGGTGATTCTGCGTGCGGTGCGCGACGATGGCGAGGCGGCGGTGGCGGCCTTCACCAAGCAGTTTGACGGGCATGACCTCACCGAGACCGGCTGGCGGATCGAACCGGCCGATTGCCGTGCGGCCTATGAGGCGCTGGAGCCCGAACTGCGCGCCGCGCTCGATCTCGCCGCTGCGCGCATTCGCGCCTATCATGAGAAGCAGAAACCGACCGACACCGACTATGTCGATGCGCAGGGCGTCCGGCTGGGTGCACGCTGGACGGCGGTGGATGCGGCCGGGATCTACGTCCCCGGCGGGCGCGCGGCCTATCCCTCCTCGCTGCTGATGAACGCGATTCCCGCCAAGGTGGCAGGCGTCGAGCGGCTGGTGATGGTCACGCCGACGCCCAAGGGTGAGATCAACCATCTGGTCCTCGCCGCCGCGCATCTGGCGGGCGTGGACGAGGTGTGGCGCGTCGGCGGCGCGCAGGCGGTGGGCGCGCTGGCATACGGGGCGGGCCGCATCCAGCGGGTTGATGTCGTCACCGGCCCGGGCAATGCCTGGGTCGCGGAGGCCAAGCGGCAGGTTTACGGGATGGTCGGCATCGACATGGTCGCTGGCCCCTCCGAGATCGTCGTCGTCGCGGACGGCAGGAACGACCCCGACTGGATCGCCGCCGACCTGCTGAGCCAGGCCGAGCATGACACCGTCACCCAGTCGATCCTGTTCACCGACGATGCCGACTTCGCCGAGCGCGTGGGCGAAGCGGTCGACCGGCAGATCCCCGAACTCGCCACCGCCAGCGTCGCGCGCACCGCCTGGGACGCGAACGGCGCGATCATCGTGGTCGATTCGCTGGAAGCCGCCATGCCGCTGGTTGACCGACTCGCGCCCGAGCATCTCGAACTCGCGGTCGATGACCCGCAAGCGCTGTTCGACCGGCTGCGCCATGCCGGATCGGTATTCCTGGGCCGCCATACGCCCGAGGCGATCGGCGATTATGTCGCGGGGCCGAACCATGTCCTGCCGACCGGCCGCCGCGCGCGCTTCGCCAGCGGGCTGTCGGTGCTCGACTTCATGAAGCGTACCAGCTTCCTGGGGTTGACCGAGACGGCGCTGAACGAACTCGGCCCCGCCACGGTGGCGCTGGCGCATGCCGAGGGGCTGCCCGCACATGCAAAGTCGGTGGCGCTGCGGCTGCGGTTGAATCGGTAAGCCTCCTCGCCATCGGATGCCTCCCTCCCCAGCGAGCTTGGGGGGATTGGGGGTTCAGTCCTTGGCCTTCGACTTCGCTCAGGCTGAACGGAGGTTGGTATGCCGGGCCTCAATCCCCTCGCTCCGTTCAGCCTGAGCGA
>NZ_JBNNOB010000213.1:0-3970 GCF_050274375.1 Sphingomonas sp. NPDC019816 | reverse complement strand
GGAGAGGGCACGTGGACATCTATGTCCCAAGCTGCCCGCCGACCGCCGAAGCGCTGCTGTACGGCGTGATGCATTTGCAGCGGAAGATCCGCCGCGCCGGGAGCATCGAACGGTGAGGGCGCCCGCTCCCCGCTTCGCCGCCAATGACGGCGTGATCGATGCGGCGCGCGCCGCACTCGGTCCCTGGCTGCTCGACGCGCGCGAGCATGTCGGCGAGGTCGCGCTGATCGTCGATCGTGCGAACCTGGTCCCCGCGATGATCGCGCTGCGCGACACCAAGGGGCTGGAATATCAGCAGCTCATGGAGATCGCCGGCGTCGACTATCCCGAGCGCGACGAGCGTTTCGAGGTGGTCTATTGCCTGCTCTCGCTGACCCGCAATCACCGCCTGCATGTCCATGTTTGCACCGACGAGGACAAGCCGGTGCCGTCGGTGACGGGGCTGTGGCCGGTCGCGGGCTGGCTGGAGCGTGAGGTCTATGACCTGTACGGCGTGCTGTTCTCGGGCAATAGCGACCTGCGTCGCATCCTGACCGACTATGGCTTTCGCGGCCATCCGCTGCGCAAGGACTTCCCGCTGACCGGCTATACCGAACTGCGGTACTCGGAAGAAGAGAAGCGCGTCGTCTATGAGCCGGTGAAGCTGGCGCAGGACTTCCGCAATTTCGACTTCCAGAGCCCGTGGGAAGGCGCCGAATACGTCCTGCCGGGCGACGAGAAGGGCGCGCAGCCGCAAGGCAAGGGCGCGCAGACCCCGGCCAGTGCGGACGCGGTGAAGAAGGCCGATGCGGCGCCGGACAAGACCGCCGCGGCCAACGCGCCCGAGACCAAGACCACCGAAAGCCCCAAGCAGACGGGTGCGGGTCAGCCGCATCCGGGCAACAAGGCTGAGGACAAGCCCAGGGACCCGGACGTCGTGCCGAGCAAGGGCGGAGGACAGAATCAGTGAGCGACTACGTCGACGAACTGCTCCACAAGACGGACGATGCCGACCCGACCACGGGCGACGTGTCGATCCAGAACTATACGATCAACTTCGGCCCGCAGCATCCGGCGGCGCACGGAGTGCTTCGCCTCGTCATGGAGCTGGACGGCGAGATCGTCGAACGCGTCGATCCGCATGTCGGCCTGCTGCATCGCGGCACCGAGAAGCTGATCGAATACAAGACCTATTCGCAGGCGCTGCCCTATTTCGACCGCCTCGACTATTGCTCGCCCATGTGCATGGAGCACAGCTATGTGCTCGCGGTCGAGAAGCTGCTTGACCTCGAAGTGCCGTTGCGCGCGCAATATCTGCGGACGTTCTTCGCCGAGCTGACGCGTATTTCGAACCACATGCTCAACCTGGGCAGCCATGTGATGGACGTCGGCGCAATGACGCCGAACCTGTGGATGTTCGAAATCCGCGAAGACTGCATGAACTTCTATGAGCGGGCCTCGGGCGCGCGCATGCATGCGAATTACTTCCGCGTTGGCGGCGTCCATCAGGACGTGCCGCTCAAGCTGCTGACCGATATCGCCGACTGGCTTGATACGCGTCTGCCGCAGCTGTTCGAGGATGCGATCGGCCTGGTGTCGAACAACCGCATCTTCAAGCAGCGCAATGTCGACATCGCGGTAGTAAACCGCGAGGACGCGATCAAGTGGGGCTTCTCCGGCCCGATGATCCGCGGGTCGGGCATTCCGTGGGATCTGCGCAAGTCGCAGCCCTATGACGCCTATGACAAGGTGGACTTCGACGTGCCGGTGGGCACCAGCGGTGACTGCTATGACCGGTTCATGGTGCGCGTCGAGGAAGTGCGCCAGTCGGCCCGGATCATGAAGCAGTGCCTGGCGCAGATGCCCGAGGGGCCGGTGCTCGCCACCGATCGCAAGGTCACGCCGCCCAAGCGCGCCGAGATGAAGCGTTCGATGGAAGCGCTGATCCACCACTTCAAGCTCTATACCGAAGGGTATCACGTCCCCGCCGGTGAGGTGTATGTCGCGACCGAAAGCCCCAAGGGCGAGTTCGGCGTGTATCTCGTCTCCGACGGATCGAACAAACCCTATCGCTGCAAGATCCGCCCGACCGCGTTCAGCCACCTGCAGGCCATGGAATTCATGTCCAAGGGGCATATGCTGGCCGACACGACCGCGATCCTGGGCGCGATGGACATCGTTTTTGGTGAATGTGACCGCTAATGGCTGACGCTCCCAACATCCCCGACGAGGCGGAAGTCCGCGCCCGCTGGGGCAATTTCGCCTGGACCGACGAGAACCAGAAGAAGGCGAACGAGATCCTCGCGCGCTATCCCAAGGGCCGCGAACCGTCCTGCTCGATCCCGTTTCTCGATCTGGCGCAGCGCCAGGTCGGCGCCGAGACGCAGACGCAAGGCTGGCTGCCGGTTCCGGTGATCGAGTTCGTCGCGCGCCAGCTCGGCGTCGCCTATATGCGCATCTATGAGGTCGCGACCTTCTACACGATGTTCAATCTGGCGCCGGTCGGTCGTTATCACGTCCAGGTGTGCGGCACGACGCCGTGCATGCTGCGCGGGTCGGACGACGTGCTGGCGGCGTGCAAGAACAAGGGTCTGATCAAGGGCAAGACCACGCCCGACGGCCTGTTCACGCTGACCGAGGTCGAGTGCATGGGCAACTGCGCCTCGGCCCCGATGGTCCAGATCAACGACGACAATTACGAGGATCTGGATTACGACCGCACGGTCACGATCCTGGAAGCGCTGGCCCGGGGTGAAAGCCCCAAGACCGGCACGCAGGAGCCGGGTCGCCATACGGTCGAGCCGATCGGCGGTCCGACCACGCTGACCGCCATGGTCGGCGACAATCACGACTATCGCGGGGAGTGGGGCGCATAATGCTCGCTGACAAGGACCGCATTTTCACCAATCTCTACGGCTATCAGCCGTGGAACGTCGACGCGGCGATGAAGCGCGGCGATTGGGACAATACCAAGGCGCTGCTGGAGCTAGGCCAGGACAAGATCATCGACGTCATCAAGGCGTCGGGTCTGCGCGGGCGCGGCGGTGCGGGCTTCCCGACCGGCATGAAGTGGAGCTTCATGCCCAAGGAACCGCGCCCAGACCGGCCGAGCTTCCTGGTCATCAACGCCGACGAGTCCGAGCCAGGTTCGTGCAAGGACCGCGAGATCATCCGTCACGATCCGCACAAGCTGATCGAGGGTGCGCTGGTCGCGGGCTTCGCGATGCGCGCGCGGGCGGCCTATATCTATATTCGCGGCGAATATATCCGCGAGGCCGAGACGCTGTTCGCGGCGGTCGCCGAAGCCTATGACCGGGGCTTCCTGGGCAAGAACGCCTGCGGCTCGGGCTATGACTTCGACGTCTTCGTCCATCGCGGTGCCGGTGCCTATATCTGCGGCGAAGAGACCGCGATGATCGAAAGCCTGGAGGGCAAAAAGGGCCAGCCGCGCCTGAAGCCGCCTTTCCCGGCGGGTGCGGGCCTCTATGGCTGTCCGACGACCGTGAACAACGTTGAATCGATCGCGGTCGCACCGACGATCCTGCGTCGCGGCGCCGAGTGGTTCTCCTCCTTCGGGCGCGAGAACAACAAGGGCACCAAGCTCTTCCAGATCTCCGGCCATGTCGATCGCCCCTGCGTGGTCGAGGAAAGCATGTCGATCAGCTTCCGTGAGCTGATCGAGAAGCATTGCGGCGGTATCCGTGGCGGCTGGGACAATCTGCTCGCGGTGATCCCGGGCGGGTCGTCGGTGCCTTTGGTGCCGGCCGCCGAGATCATGGACGCGCCGATGGATTTCGACGGCCTGAAGGCGGTCGGATCGGGCCTCGGCACGGCGGCCGTGATCGTCATGGACAAGTCGACCGACATCGTCCGCGCGATCAGCCGCCTGTCCTATTTCTACAAGCATGAGAGCTGCGGCCAGTGCACGCCGCGCCATACGCCATGCAGCGGCGGGCATAGTGAAGGAATGCCTCCTCGCCTTCCTTCATGC
>NZ_JBNNOB010000212.1:0-4012 GCF_050274375.1 Sphingomonas sp. NPDC019816 | reverse complement strand
TGCTGCGCGATGACGATGCCGATCAGGAAGCTCATCAGGCCGATGATCGCCAGCGCCGAGACGCCGACCGTCTCGAACTCATGCACCACCGCGTTGAAGCGGAAGCGGCGCGGATGGCGGATCACCGCCAGCCCGGCCAGCACCGTCGCCCCCATGAAGCCGAGCAGCCCGTACAGGGTCTTGAACGCGGCGATGACGGCGTCGCCCACCTCGCCCGCGACGCGGGCGAAGGGGCTGACCGGCTTGGGCCGCATCGCGACCGGCTGATCCGCCTCGACCACCGTGTCGACCAGATTGCGCTGATTGTCGTCCAGCCCCTCGATCGCGGCGTCGTTGCGCGCGGCGAAGCGGTGGATCAGCCAGGCGCCGACCGTATCGATACGCTCGACCTTGGACAGGTCGATCCGCTTGACCGACGCATCCTCGCGATCGAGCCGCTCGGGCAGATCGCCCAGCGTCGCCAGCGACAGATTGCCGGTAAAGCGCAGCGCGCCCCCGTCCGCCGGATCCAGCTGATAATCGGCCTTGGCGTTCATCACCTGCCTCTTTGCGGGAAAGCGGGGGCATCGACAAGGCGCTTCGTTCCCGCGACGAATCGACCCACTGGCGCAATTACACGTTTGCGTGACGTTTTCAAAGCAACCTGTCCACGACATGAAGGACCAGGCCGACGCTGCCGCCGACGAGGGTGCCGTTGATGCGGATATATTGGAGATCGCGCCCCACCGCATTCTCCAGCCGACTGGTGACGGTGTCGGCGTCCCATCCGCGCACCGTTTCGGACACCAGTCGGACGATGCCATCGCCATAATCGGCGGCAATCCCCACCACCGCGCGCCGGGTGAAGCGGTTGATCGTCGCCGCCAGCCGGGGATCGGATTGCAGCGTCTGGCCCAGCTGGCGCAGCGTCTCACCCAGCTTGCCGGCGGTCACCGCCTCGGGATCGCGCGCCAGCCGCAACAGCCCCTCGCGCGCCTGTTCCCACAATCCGTCCAGCCAGCGCTGCATGGCGGGATTGGCGATCAGATCGTCCTTCATCGCCTCCACCCGCGCGCGTGTCGCCGGATCATATTGCAGGTCCCAGGCCAGGCGATCGAGCCCTTCCTCGATCTTCAGGCGGATGGGATGATCGCGGTCCTCCGCCATGTCGTGCAGCAGCTTGTCGAGGCCGTCGATCAGCTTGTCGGCAACCGTTTCGTCCAGCCCGGTCCAGCGAAGGATCGCGCCGGCGCGCTCATGCACCATGGCGCGCACCACCGGCTCGTTGGCGGCCAGTGCCTGTCCGCCCCAGCGAATGACCGATTCCATCAGCGGCACATGCCGCCCCTCGGCGATCGCGGCCTTCAGCAACTGGCCGAGGATCGGCGACACTTCCGTGGCGCGCAGTCGCGATCCGATCCCCGCCTTCACCATGCCACCCAGCCGCTGCGGGTCGAAGGCGGTCAGCATCTCGGCGAACAGGCGCGACGCCCCGCGCCGGATGCGCCCACCCTCCTGCGGCGGCTGGGCCAGCCAGCGTCCGGCGGCCCCGGCGACGTCGAGGCGGTCCATGCGGCGCGCGACGACGCGCGGGATCAGGAAATTGGTGCGCAGGAAATTGGCCAGCGTGTCGCCGATCCGGTCCTTGTTGCGCGGCACGATCGCGGTGTGCGGGATCGGCAGCCCCAGCGGATGGCGAAACAGCGCGGTGACCGCGAACCAGTCGGCCAGCCCGCCGACCATCGCCGCCTCGGCAAAGGCGCGAACGAAGCCCCAGGCGGGATGGATCGGTTGGAGATGGCGGGCGATGAGGAACAGCGCCGCCATGGTGACCAGCAAACCGGTCGCCACGACCCGCATCTTCCGCAGGGCGGGTGGAACGGTCTGGCTACCCCCCGATCGCATGGCGACTTCCATCATCAGGACAATTCGCGAGCGACGGCTTTGTTCAAGCGGAATCTTTCCCGTGCGTAACGAAACGAGGTCAAAATCCTCTCCGGCACGGGGCGGTGGCAGGGCATCAGCCCTGACGGAGGGGGGCTTCCACACAGCATGTCGCGTGCGGCGCTCCCCCTCCACCATCCTTCGGATGCCCCCCTCCCCGTACCGGGGAGGACCGCCCCCCCATCACTCCGCCGGATCATATCCCAGCTTGCCGGTCGCCGGGGGCAGCGCGGGGCCACCCGCCGGGCCATCGATCACCGGGCCGCTGCCCTGCTCGTCGCCGGGCTTGTAAGTCAGCAGGCGGCGACCCAGGCGCGGGCCGATCCAGCGTTCGAGACCGACCGCCAGGCTGAAGGCGGCGGGCACGATCAGCAGGGTGAGGAGCGTCGACATCGTCAGGCCGCCGATCACGGTCACGCCCATCGGGCTGCGCCACGATCCGTCGCCGCCCAGCGACAGCGCGGTCGGCACCATGCCCGCGACCATCGCAACCGTCGTCATGACGATCGGCTGGGCGCGCTTGTGACCGGCGTCGAGCACCGCCTCGCGGATCGGGACGCCCTTGGCGATTTCCTCCAGCGCGAAGTCGATCAGCAGGATCGAGTTCTTGGCGACGATGCCCAGCAGCATCAGCAGGCCGATATAGACCGGCAGCGATAGCGGATTGCCCGTGACATACAGCGCGATCAACCCGCCAAGCGGTGCCAGCAGCAGCGAGGCCATGTTGACGAAGGGCGGCAGGAACCGGCGATAGAGCAGCACCAGCACCGCGAAGACCATGAAGATGGCCGAGATGATCGCGGTGAAGAAATTCTGCATCATCTCCGCCTGCATCTTGGCCTGGCCCAGCACCATCTCGCTGACCCCCATGGGCAGGTTCTTCATGATCGGCAGGTCATGGACCTTCTTCATCGCGTCACCGCTGATGACGCCCTTGGCCAGATCGGCACCGACCGTGACCTGGCGACGCTGGTTGACACGGTCGATCTGGGTCGGGCCCGCACCCAGGCCGATGTCTGCAACGACGCTCAGGGGCACCGAGCCGCCGGTCTGGGTCTGCACCGGCAGATTCTGGATGGTCGACATGCGCGCACGCGCATTCTGGTCGAGCGCGACGCGGATCGGCACCTGACGATCGGACAGCGAGAAGCGCGCCGAATTCTGGTCGATGTCGCCCAGCGTCGCGATACGGATCGCGCTCGACAGCGCCTGCGTCGTCACGCCCAGATTGGCCGCGAGGTCGAGACGCGGGCGGATGACGATTTCCGGCCGGTCGAGATTGCCGACGATGCGCGGCGCGATCAGGCCGGGCAGCGTGCCCATCTGCTCGACGATCTTGTTGGCGGTGTCGCGCAGCACGGCGGGATCGTCGCCGCCCAGCGTGATGGTCAGGTCGCGCCCGCTCGATCCCCAGCCGAATTGCGACTGGAAGGTCACGCGCGCATCGGGGATCGCGGCGAGCTGCGGCGACAGCGACCGCTCGAAGTCGGTGCTCTTCATCGAGCGATCCTCCTTCAGCGTCGCCACGACGCGGCCATTGCCCACGCTGGTGCGCGAATAGACCGATTCGACGTCGGGCTGCTTCTTCAGGAACTGCGCCACCTGCCGCACGACCTGATCGGTCTGGGCCAGCGTCGTGCCGGGCACCATCTCGATCTTGGCGACCGCCTGGTCATTGTCCTGCGGCGGCTGGAAGGTCTTGGGGATGATAGCGAACATGAAGATGGTGAGGGCAAAGGCACCGAAGCCGATGCCGATCACCCACAGCCGGTGGTCGCGGAACCGACCGAAGAAACGCCGGAAGAATCCGCGCCGCACGCCGTCGGTCGGCCGGTCATAGCGCAGCGACCAGCGCAGCGTCGCCATATAGGCGTCCATCAGCCTGCCCTCGCCATGGCTGGCATGGCCGGCGGACTTCAGGAAATAGGCGGCGATCATCGGCGTGATCAGACGCGCCACCGCCAGGCTCATCAGCACCGAGACGACGACGGTCAGGCCGAAATTCTTGAAATACTGGCCAGGCACGCCCGGCATCAGCGCGACGGGCAGGAACACCGCGACGATCGCCATGGTGGTCGCCAGCACGGCC
>NZ_JBNNOB010000211.1:0-4024 GCF_050274375.1 Sphingomonas sp. NPDC019816 | reverse complement strand
GAATTCGCCGAGGCGCATCAGATCCCGGTGTCGAAGGACAAGCGCGGCGAGGCGCCCTTCTCGACCGACGCGAACCTGCTGCACACCTCGTCCGAGGGCAAGGTGCTGGAGGACCCGTGGGATGAGGTCCCCGATTACGTCTATTCGCGCACGGTGAACCCCGAAGACGCACCCGACGTGCCCGAGGTCATCACCATCGATTTCGAGCGCGGCGACGGCGTCGCGCTGAACGGCGAAGCGTGCTCGCCCGCCACGCTGCTGACCAAGCTGAACGAACTGGGCCGCAAGCACGGCATCGGCCGCCTCGACCTGGTCGAGAACCGCTTCGTGGGCATGAAGAGCCGCGGCATGTACGAGACGCCGGGCGGCACCATCTATGCGCTGGCGCATCGCGGCATCGAGCAGATCACGCTCGACCGGGGTGCCGCGCATCTGAAGGACGAACTGGCGCCGCGCTATGCCGAGCTGGTCTATAACGGCTTCTGGTTCTCGCCGGAGCGCGAGATGCTGCAGGCCGCCGTCAACTACAGCCAGGAGAAGGTGACCGGCACCGTCCGCCTGAAGCTGTACAAGGGCCAGGCGACCGTCACGGGCCGCAAGTCGCCCTACAGCCTGTATTCGGAAAAGGTCGTCACCTTCGAGGACGATCAGGGCGCCTATGACCAGCGCGACGCGGCGGGCTTCATCAAGCTGAACGCGCTGCGCCTGCGCCTGCTGGGGCGCCGCGACCGGGCCTGACAAGGCCGTGCCATTGCACGCCGAAAAGGGAAATGAGCGCGATCGGCGTCAGGGGGATGCCGATTGCGCTGGCCATCATCCCCCATTGCGGCGTGACGAAGGCGATCAGGGCGATCGCCTTCTCCATGGGTGAGGCCTCGGGGCGGCCATAGACGACCAGCGCCGCGAGCATCACGACCGTCAGATCATAGTTGAAGGCATAGGGAAGCAGCACGAACGTGCCCGTCGCGGCCAGCAGGGCAAGGGCGGCGGGCGGCGCGCCGCGAATCGTGGCGCTCGTCACGCCCAGGGCGACGCCGATGAATGCCATACCCTGCAACCCATAGGCGATGGCGGCGGGTATATGTTGGCGTAGCAGCGCGCTGGCCAGCGATGTCGCCATCAGCCCGTAAAATTCCTGCCCCGGATCGATCATTCGCGCCTGCACCCCGGACGTGACCGTCAGATACTGGGCCCACAAATCGGACCCGAACGCGACGACGCTGGCCATCACCAGCGATCCGACCGTCAGTGCCGCTGCCGCGATGGTGCGCCAGTCGCCGCGCAGCAACAGGATGACAGGCACCAGCACCGCGACATGTGGCTTGAGCGCCATCAGCCCGAAGCAGACGCCCGCCCATCCCGGCCGATTCGGCAACCAGTGCCAGCCCGCCAGGAAAAGCGCCCCGATCAGAAAGCCGTAATGGCCCGCCCAGATGTTCATCAATGCCGCCGGGGTCAGCAGCAACAGCCAGGGCGCGCACCCCTCCGGCAGCCAAGGCCGCGCCGCCAGCGCGAACAGCAGTCCGGTCCCGCCCAGCCACAGCATCAGTGCCGGGCCATAAGGCAGCAGGGCGAATGGCATATCGAGGAACAGCGCGATCGGCGGATAGGAGTAGTTATGAATGCCGACCGTGCCGTACAATGCGTGTTCGAAGCCGCGATAGCGATCGAGATCATAGAGTAGGGCGAGCCGGCCGTTCAGCGCCAGCTTCCCGCCGGTCCATATATTGGCAAAATCGCGGCCCCACATTTCCGACAGGCCGATCACGCCATGGCGGGACGCACGATAGTCGGCGATGAACAACGTCATCACGATCATGCTGCCGAACACCCATATCAGTGGCGCGGGCAACCGTAATCGGGCGCAAGGCATGTGGTCCATATATCCGCGCTACGCCCGATCCGTTGAGGAAGCGTTGATCACGGCTCAATCGCGCCAAGATCGGGGGCGGTGGGGCCGGCAATGCCATCTATCGCGTTCGGCGCGGCCGGTGCTTGTCCAAGTCCCCTTCGGTCCGCTAGGCACCGACGCATGAACGGGGGAAAGCTCAACTGGTGGCAGACGCGGTGGTTCGTGGTGGCGATGGCGCTGCTCGCCGCCATGCCGCTGCTCTGGCCGACGGTGCCGCCGCTGGTCGACCTGCCCGGCCATATGGGGCGGTACCGGGTCCAGCTGGAATATGCCGACCAGCCCTGGCTGGCGCAGTGGTATCATTTCGAATGGCAGATGATCGGCAATCTGGGCATCGACCTGCTGATCGAGCCACTGGCGCCGATCTTCGGGCTGGAGCTGGCGGTCAAGCTGATCGTCATCGCCATCCCGGTGCTGACCGTCACCGGCCTGCTGTGGATCGCGCGCGAGGTGCAGGGGCGCATTCCCGCCACCGCGCTGTTCGCGCTGCCGCTGGCCTATAGCTATCCCTTCCAGTTCGGGTTCGTGAACTTCGCGCTGTCGATGGCGCTGGCGCTCAACCTGTTCGCGCTGTGGCTGCGCATGGGGCGGCTGGGTGCGGTGCGGTTGCGCGCGATCCTGTTCGTGCCGCTGTCCTGCGCCTTGTGGGTGGCGCATACCTTTGGCTGGGGCGTGCTGGGCGTGCTGGCCTTTTCGGCCGAGCTGATCCGCCAGCACGATCTTCGGCGCGCGCGCGGCGCGCGGGGGGTGAAGGGGTGGATCGTCTCCGCCATCCATGCCGGCATCGGCTGTATCCCGCTGGCACTGCCCATGGTGCTGATGGTGCTGTGGCGCTCGGGTGCGGATGTCACCGGCCAGACCGGCGACTGGTTCAACTGGCGCTGGAAGATCAACTGGGTGACGATGGTGCTGCGCGATCGGTGGATGGCGTTCGACCTGGCCTCGGTGACCGTACTGTTCCTGGTGTTGCTCAAGGGCGTGCGCGACGAGCGGGTCGAATATTCGCGCAACCTGGTCCTGTCGGCGGCCTTCCTGTTCATCGTCTATCTGCTGCTGCCGCGCATCGTCTTCGGATCGGCCTATGCCGATATGCGGCTTGCCCCCTATGTGCTGGCGATCGCGCTGATCGCGCTGCGGCCCCGGCGCGGGCTGTCCTTCCGGGGCGCCTCGACGCTGGCGATCGTCGGGCTGTTGTTCTTCGTGGTGCGGATCGGGGCGACCACGGTCAGCTATGTGATGTACAGCAACGACTATGACCGGGTGCTGACCGCGCTCGATCATGTGCCGCCGCGCGCGCGCCTGCTGACCTTCGTGGGCCGGCAATATTGCGCGGACGTCTGGCCGTCGAGCCGGCTGGAGCATGTCGCCGGCCTCGCGTTGGAGCGCAAGCTCGCCTATGCCAACGACCAATGGTCGATGGCGGGCGGGCAGCTGCTGACCGTGCGCTATGCCCCGGCCAAGCGGTTCGCGCACGACCCGTCGGAGATCGTGACCCAGCGGCGTTGTCGCGGCCAGTGGTGGCGGCCGATCGACACCGCGCTCAAGCTGCTGCCGCGCGATGCGTTCGACTATGTCTGGCTGGTCCATCCGCCGCGCTATGACGAGGCGTTGACGCGGGGACTGACGCCGATCTGGCGTTCGGGCCGCGACATACTCTACCGGATCGACGATCGCCGCCCGATCATCGATCCCACCGCCTATGAGATACTCAGCCGGCCCCTGCCCGGCGACGACCGGCGCGCGCCGCCCGCACGGCGCAGCACGCCGCCCGACAAGGACGACGATTGAGGGTTCAGCCCCGCCGGAACGGGGTCAGCTCACCCAGATACTCGCTCTCGGCAGCAATCGCTTCTCGCTCGCGCTCGACGAACTCGGCGACGGCGCGGCGAAAGGCGGGGTGGGGGATGTAATGCGCCGACCAGGTCGGCACGGGGACATAACCACGCGCCAGCTTGTGTTCACCCTGCGCGCCGGCCTCCACCGTCTTCAATCCGCGCGCGATGGCGGCGTCGATCGCCTGGTAATAGCATAGCTCGAAATGGAGGAAGGGCACCTCCTCGGTCGCGCCCCAATAGCGGCCATAGAGCGTGTCCGCGCCGATCAGGTTGAGCG
>NZ_JBNNOB010000210.1:0-4104 GCF_050274375.1 Sphingomonas sp. NPDC019816 | reverse complement strand
GGCGCCTTCCAGGCGGCGCGCAACCGGCTCGACCCGGCGGCGCGGACGGCGGCGCTCGATGCCTATGTCAGCGATCCGCCAGACGGCGCCGCGCCGATCGCCATCGCCGATGCGCTCGCGCGGTTGGCACGCGGCGAGTTGCTATCGGAGACCTCGACCCGCATCCTGCTCGACACGATGGAGGCCTCGCGCACCGGCCATGCCCGCCTGCGCGCCGCCGTACCATCGGGCTGGACCATTGCGCACAAGACCGGAACGGGCCAGGATCTGGGCCGCCGCAATGCGGGCTTCAACGATGTCGGCCTGCTGACGGCGCCGGACGGCCGCCGCTTCGCCATTGCAGTGATGATCGGCGACACGACCGAGGATATTCGCAAGCGGCAACAGCTGATCCAGAATGTTGCGGCGGCGGTGGCCAATGCGGCGGGACCGCCACGCGGGCCGGTGGCGGTGGCTAACTGATACATTTTCCTCCCCTGTAAGGGGAGGTGGCGGGCCGTAGGCCTGACGGAGGGGTGTCCCAGCCTGACAGTTTGAACCACACTCACCAACGGTGACACCCCTCCACTATGCTTCGCATGATCCCCCTCCCCTTTCAGGGGAGGAAAGAATATCCAGCAATCTGAATGTCAATCTGGCCTAAATTAACAGCCATCCAACAAGACCCGCTCCGGCTAGCAGGACCAAGGCGCATCCCCACCGTGGAATAGGTATGCCGTCGTCATACTCCCCTCGCTCAACATACCGGCGCACCTCCTGCCTCTGTCGCATCCCATATGCGTCATCACGACAGCGTAAATCGGCGTCATCCAGATAGCGATGCACGGCCTCTGGAGTGGCGTCGATCGGCAACTCGCTTTGAAGATTGAGGACCAGCCGTTCGACTTCCGCCCAATCGGCAGGCTGTCGTTCTTCCACAGAGAGAATATCCGCCAGTCGTTGGCGTAGCTCATCCTGATCCATATTGGATAATATCGCTGCACCTGTTTCGCGCAACGATAGTCCAAGAGCAGCCTCCACGCCACAGAGCGTGGCCCATCCGCCACACGCCCGAAAAACCGCCAACATCAGGGGCTGTTTACCCCCTCCCGCATCCGCTAAACCCCGCGCATATGCCCCATCTCTATCTCGTCGACGGCTCCGGCTATATCTTTCGCGCCTATCACCGCCTGCCGCCGCTGACGAACAAGCATGGCGAGCCGGTGGGGGCGGTCTATGGCTATACCACCATGCTCTGGAAGCTGGTGGACGAGATCAACGCCGCCGATGGGCCGACGCATATGGCGGTGGTGCTCGACAAGTCGTCCAAGACCTTCCGCAACGAGATGTACGACCAGTATAAGGCGCATCGGCCCCCGCCCCCACCCGATCTGGTGCCCCAGTTTCCGATGATCCGCGACGCCACCCGCGCCTTCTCGCTGCCCTGCATCGAGGAGATGGGGCTGGAGGCGGACGACCTGATCGCCTGCTATGCACGCGCCGCGATGGCGCAAGGGTGGCAGGTCACGATCGTCTCGGGCGACAAGGACCTGATGCAGCTGGTCGAGGATGGCAGCCTCGACATGCTCGACACGATGAACAACCGGCGGCTGGGCGAAGCGTACGTCCAGGAGAAGTTCGGCGTGGGCCCCAAGCAGTTGGGCGACGTGCTGGCGCTGATGGGCGACAGCGTCGACAACGTGCCGGGCGTGCCGGGTGTGGGGCCGAAGACCGCCTCCAAGCTGATCGTCGAGCATGGCGACCTGGAATCCGTCCTCGCCGCCGCCCCCGAGATGAAGAAGGGAAAGCTGCGCGACAACCTCATCGAACATGCCGAGAATGCACGGCTGTCGAAGCGACTGGTCACGCTGGAGTGCAACGCACCGCTGCCGCAGCCGCTGGAGGAACTGGCGCTGCATCCGACCATCCCGGATGCGCCGTTGCGCGCCTTCCTGGAGCATCACGGTTTCCGCTCGCTGATCGCCAAGATGGGCCAGATCACCGACGATGCCGCGCCCGCCCCCGCCGCCGGAGACACCGCGCCCGCCGCGCCGATGGACGATGACGAGCCGTGCAATCTCGACGGTTATACGACCGTGCAGGACCTGGCGACGCTCGACCAATGGGTCGCAGACGCCCGTCGCCAGGGCTTCGTCGCGATCGATACCGAGACCAGCTCGACCGACGCGACCCAGGCCGAACTGGTCGGGGTCAGCCTGTGCCTCGCGCCCAACAAGGCGTGCTATATCCCGCTCGGGCATGGCGGCACCGATCTGCTGGCCGAAGTGCCGGTGCAGATCCCGGTCGCGGCGGCGCTGGAGCGGATCAAGGCGCTGTGCGAGGACCCGTCGGTCCTGAAGATCGGCCAGAACCTGAAATTCGACATGATCGTGCTGGGTGAGCGCGGCATTGCCATCGCGCCACATGACGACACGATCGTGCTGAGCTTCGACCTCGACGCCGGGCTGCACGGCCACGGCATGGATGAGCTGGCCGCGACGCACCTGTCGCACACCTGTCTCGCCTTCAAGGAGGTGGTCGGCACCGGCAAGAAGCAGCTCGGCTTTCACGAGGTCGATCTGAAGACCGCCACCCGCTACGCCGCCGAGGATGCCGACGTGACGCTGCGGCTGTGGAAGCGGTTCAAGGCACGTCTGCCGATGGAGCAGGTGACGCGGGTGTACGAAATGGTCGACCGCCCGCTCGTCCCCGTCATCGCAGGCATGGAGCGGCGCGGGATCAAGGTCGATCGCGAACGCCTGTCGCAACTCTCCACCGAGTTCGCCGGACAGATTGCCGCACTGGAGGGCGAAATCCACACGATGGCGGGCACCCCCTTCACCATCGGCAGCCCCAAGCAGCTGGGCGAGATCCTGTTCGATCGGCTCGGCCTGAAGGGCGGGCGCAAGGGCAAGTCGGGTGTCTATTCGACCGACGTGACCGAACTCGAACGCCTGGCGCGCGACGGCGGCGAGGCGGCGGAGATCGTGCGCAAGATCTTGGAATGGCGCCAGCTGTCCAAGCTGAAGAGCACCTATACCGACGCGCTCCAGGCGCAGATCAACCCCAAGACCGGTCGCGTCCACACCAGCTACAGCCTGACCGGTGCGCAGACCGGGCGCCTGTCCTCGACCGAGCCCAATCTTCAGAATATCCCGATCCGCACCGAAGTCGGGCGGCAGCTGCGCGAGGCGTTCATCGCCGAGGACGGTCATGTCCTGATCGCCGCCGACTATTCGCAGATCGAGCTGCGGCTGGCCGCGCATATGGCCGACGTGCCCGCTTTGCGCGACGCCTTTGCGAATGGCGACGACATCCACAGCCTGACCGCCAAGGAGCTGTTCGGCGAGGTCAATCGCGACACCCGCGGGCGGGCCAAGACGATCAACTTCGCCATCCTCTACGGCATTTCGCGCTGGGGTCTGGCGGGGCGGCTCGACGTGTCGGCGGACGAGGCGCAGGCGATGATCGACCGCTATTTCGAGCGGTTCCCCGGCATTAACCGCTATATCGCCGAGACGCTGTCGAGCGTGCGCGAGAAGGGTTTCACCGAAACGCTGTTCGGCCGCAAGACGCATTTCCCGCGCATCGCCTCGCGCAACCAGGGCGAGCGCCAAGGGGCCGAGCGCGCCGCGATCAACGCGCCGATCCAGGGCACCAGCGCCGACATCATCAAGCGCGCCATGGTCCGCATGGAACCCGCGCTCGCCGCCGCAGGGCTCGGCCATGTGCGGATGCTGCTCCAGGTGCACGACGAACTCGTGTTCGAGGCGCCCGAGGCGGATGCCGAAGCAGCGGGCGCGGTGATCCGCGCGGTTATGGCGGGCGCGGCCGAACCGGCGGTGTCGCTGTCGGTGCCGCTCGGCGTCGAGATCGGGGTCGGCAAGAATTGGGGGGCGGCGCATTGATGTCCCTACCGCGCGCCCTCAACTCTAATCCTCCCCAAGCTCCGCTTGGGGAGGGGGACCATGGCGATAGCCATGGTGGAGGGGCATGGCCCTTCGCTACCGCAACGATCATCGCAACCGGTGACACCCCTCCGTCAGGCCTGCGGCCTGCCACCTCCCCTTACAGGGGAGGAAGGCCGCAGAACCTGACATCACTTCTTCAGCCACTCCGGCACGC
>NZ_JBNNOB010000209.1:0-4105 GCF_050274375.1 Sphingomonas sp. NPDC019816 | reverse complement strand
CTCAGCCTGAACGGCTGTCCTGGAAGACCGCCGTACACCCCAACCTCCGTTCAGGCTGAGCGAAGTCGAAGCCCAAGGGAATCCCTCAAGCCTTCAGCTTCGCCAGCAACGCCTTCGCCGCAGCCGTCTCGGCTTCCTGCTTGTTCGCGCCCTCCGCGCTCGCCTCCGCCGTTCGACCGAGTTTGACCGTCACCGTGAAGCGCGGCGCGTGATGCGGCCCCGACCGGTCGGTCACCACATATTCCGGGGCCTTGCGGTTATGCGCGGCGGCCCATTCCTGCAGCGCCGATTTGGGATGCTGCGGCGCCTTGCCCTGCGAATGGACCCGGTCGCCCCAGGCCTTGCGGATGAAGGCCCGCGCCGCGTCCAGCCCAGCTTCGCGATACCAGGCGCCGATCAGCGCCTCCATCACATCGCCCAGCACATTGTCGCTGTCCGAGGCACCATCGTCGCGCGCCTGCTTGCCGAGCCGCAGGTGATCGCGCACGCCCAGGTCGCGCGCAACATCGGCGCACACCGCGCCGGTCACCAGCGAGTTGAGCCGACGCGACAGCTGTCCTTCGGGCTCGCTGGGGAATTGCTCCCACAGCCATTCCGCCATGACCAGGCCGAGCACGCGGTCGCCCAGAAACTCCAGCCGCTCGTAATTTTCCGCCGCCTGGCTGCCATGGGTCAGCGCGCGTTGAAAGGGGGCGCTATCCTTGGGGGGCTGGCCGAACATCCCGGCCAGCCAGCTGTCGAGCGCGCTCAAAACCCTTCTCCGATCCGGTTCCAGCGTGCGGCCGACACCCAGGTCCAGGGCTTGATCCATTCGGCCGTGCCATCGGTCGAGAAGAAGGTGACCGCCGCGCGCCCCTCCAGCCGCTCCATCGGGATATAGCCCATGCCCATCGGCGGTGCGAACCGGCTGTCCGCCGAGTCGTCGCGATTGTCGCCCATCAGGAAGACGTTGCCGGCCGGTACGGTGTAGACGACCGTATCGTCACGATCGGGGAAATCGCCCTGGTCGAGCACGTCATAGTTCCTGCCGTTGGGAAGCGTCTCGCGGAAGCGGGCATAGCGGCACACCCCCTGCCCCGCGACCGTATCGAGATGCTCGGCCCCGCACTTGTCGGCGTTGAAATTGGGAGTCAGCGGCAGGACGAAATCGGCGATCCGCTGCTTGGGGATCGGGCGGCCGTTCAGGATGACCTGACCGTTGCGCACCTGGATGGTGTCGCCGGGCAGGCCGATCACCCGCTTGATGACGTCATGATCGTCCGGCCCTGGCGAGCGGAACACCACCACATCGCCACGCGCCGGATCGCGGCCCAGCACACGCCCGGGCAGCAGCGGCAGGCCGAAGGGAAAGGACCAGCGCGAATAGCCGTAATTCCACTTGGTCACGAACAGATAGTCGCCGATCAACAGGCGCGGCAGCATCGATTCCGACGGGATGACGAACGACGTCACGATGAAGCTGCGCAGGATGAAGACGAACAGCGCCAGCTTCAGGAAGAAGCGCAGCGTGTCCTTCGTCTCCGATTTTTCGGGGGTATCGGCCATGTCTGGCGGGTTCGCGCAACCCGCCCGCGCCGTCAAGCCGCTTCGCCTTTCCACATCGGGGGATCGACGATAGGGGAACCGCCCGTCCCCTCATCGGTACATTCCTCACCCATGACCGAATTCATCCTGAACCTCATCGCCTGGGGCGGCTATTTCGGTATTTTCCTGCTGATGGCGCTGGAGAATATCCTGCCGCCCATCCCGTCCGAGGTCATCATGGGGCTGGGCGGGATGGCGGTCGCGCGCGGCGACATGGCGATGGTCCCGCTGCTGCTCTGGGGCACGGCGGGGACGACCGTCGGCAATTATGCCTGGTACGCGGTCGGCCGCTATATCGGCTATGAGCGGTTTCGCCCCTTCGTCGAACGCCATGGCCGCTGGCTGACGATGGACTGGCGCGATGTCGAGCGGCTGCACCTGTTCTTCGTCCGACATGGCGGCTGGGTGGTGTTCGTGTTCCGCTTCATGCCCGCCTTCCGCACGATGATCTCGCTGCCCGCCGGGATCACGCGCATGCCACTGGGCAAGTTCCTGCTCTGGACCTTTGCGGGCAGCGTCATCTGGAATGCGATCCTGGCCTATGCCGGGCTGTGGCTGGGCGCCAATTTCCAGGCGATCGATCGCTATGTCGGGCCGGCGGCGATCGTCATGACGGCGGTGATCGTCATCGGCTATGTCTGGCGCGTCATCACTTGGAAACCGCACCGCGACCGTTGAGCGACGTCACCCGCGCGGATGCGCGGTGCGATACACGTCTAGCAGGCGCGCGGCATCGACCGCCGTATAGATCTGCGTCGAGCTCAGGCTGGCATGGCCGAGCAGTTCCTGAAGCTGGCGCAGATCGGCGCCGCGCCCCAGCAGATGCGTCGCGAAGCTGTGGCGCAGCGCGTGCGGCGTCGTCCGCGCGCCCAGCCCCAGCCGTTCACGCGCCCCGCGCACCGATCGGCGGATGATCGCGGGCGAGAGCGGACCGCCCCTGGCACCCCGGAACAGCGGCTCCTCGCCTGCGACGACGAAGGGCATCTGCGCGGCATAGCGCTCGATCGCCTCGCGCACCTGCGGCAGCAGCGGCACGATCCGCATTTTGTCGCGCTTGCCGCGTACCCGGAGCGTCTCGCCCAGCGGCAGGATCGCGGCATGGAGCGCCATCGCCTCGCCGATCCGCAACCCCGCGCCATAGAGCAGCAGCAACACCGCCCAGTCGCGTGCCGCGATCCAGGGTTCGGCGGCGTCCTCCGCGACGTCTTCGGCCAACGCGATGATGTCAGCCGGGGCCTGTGGGCGGGGCATGCTGCGCTTGCGGCGGGGGCCCTTGAGTGGCGGCGGCGCGATACCCGCGAAATGGAGGAAGGTCCGCACCGCCGACAATTCGCGCGCGGTCGACGCAGCCGTCAGCCCCTCGCTCCGCCGCGCCGCCAGATAGGCGCGCAGATCGGCAGCGGTGATGCGGCCCAGTTTCCCGGCGTCGACCGCTTCGCCCCAATGCTGCGTCAGAAAGCCCGTCAACCGCTCGGCAGTTGCGACATAGGCGCGCACCGTGTGATCCGACCGCCGCAGGTCCACGGTGAGGTGGCGGTAATAATCGGCGATCGATGCGGTCATGGGGTGCTTTTATTACGGATCGGCGCGGCGGTCATCCCGTGGCCTTCGACTTCGCTCAGGCTGAACGGAGTGTGGGAATACGGGATATGGAGACTGGGTTGACATACCAACCTCCGTTCACGCTGAGCGAAGTCGAAGCGCACGCCCCGCCCTCGCCCAGCACGCCGGAACGAGAAAGGGGCGCTCCCTCGCGGAAACGCCCCTTCGATAAATTGAAAGCGAAGAAATCAGCGATCGAGGATCGCGTCGATTTCCGCCCCCACCGCATCCATCGCGGCCATGCCGTCGACCCGCGTCACGATGCCGCGCGCCTCATAGATCGGCAGGATTGGCGCGGTCTTGGCGCGATACTCGGCCATGCGGGTCCGCACCGTCTCGGCATTGTCGTCGGGGCGACGCTTGAACTCGGTCGAGCCGCAGACGTCGCAGACGCCTTCTACCTGGGTCGGCTTGAACGTGTCGTGATAGCCCGCCCCGCACGATGCGCAGGTGAAGCGGCCCGTGATGCGCTCGACCAGCGCGTCCTCGTCTACCGCCAGTTCGATGACATGGTCGAGCGTCTTGCCACGCTCCGCCAGCAGCACGTCCAGCGCCTCGGCCTGCGCCTCGGTACGGGGATAGCCGTCGAAGATCGCGCCGCCCTCGGCATCGGCCTGGTCCAGCCGCTCGCCGATCAGCGCCGAGACGATCGCGTCCGATACCAGCTCGCCCGCGTCCATCACCGCCTTGGCCTGAAGCCCGACCGGGCTGCCCGCCTTGACCGCGGCCCGCAGCATGTCGCCGGTCGACAGCTGCACCATGCCGCGATTGGCCACCAGCCGCTGCGCCTGGGTTCCCTTGCCCGCGCCCGGCGGGCCCAGCAGGATGATGTTCACGCCCACGTCAATCTCCCCTCTTGTCCCTGTGGTCGGCCGGCGCTCAGCGCAGGCGACCGCCCTTCAGCTTCGCCTTCTTGATC
>NZ_JBNNOB010000208.1:0-4107 GCF_050274375.1 Sphingomonas sp. NPDC019816 | reverse complement strand
GTCGCTGAGTTTATCCCCTTAACGTCGTTCAGCCTGAGCGCAGTCGAAGGCCAAGGGATGCACTCTCCTCCATGGCCGGCGGCGAGGGCGGGACGTGGCCTTCGACTTCGCTCAGGCTGAACGGAGGGGGAGCATGTTTCCCCGATCGAGGTCGGGGTCGCGCAACTTGTCGGTCCGGCGTGCTAAGTGCAAAGGGCCCGCGCATCGCGCGTGACACGGTGAAACTGGCGGCCGTAGGACCGAAGACTTTCGGGATCGCTTGCGAGGGACTGGCAGTCCTCGCCGCGCGGTGCAATTTCCCTCACCTTCGTTCAGCTTGAGCGTAGTCGAAGGCCACGTCCGCTCTCTCCTCCGGGCGCGGGGGTGAGCGAATCCCGTGGCCTTCGACTTCGCTCAGGCTGAACGGGGGATGGGATGCCACCGCAAAATCGCGATCGGGTTTCCATCGGCCCACCCCTCCCCTACACTCCGGGCATGACCGACAGCCCCATGCCCCGCCCCAAGCTCGCCTATCGCTGGACGGACGGTACCGGCCCCGCGATCGTCTTCCTGCCGGGCTATGCCTCGGACATGCAGGGGTCGAAGGCGCTCGCTCTGGAGGCATGGGCGAAGGCGAAGGGCCGTGCCTTCCTGCGCTTCGACTATGGCGGCTGCGGCGAGTCGGACGGCGCGTTCGCGGATCAGGCGCTGGCCGACTGGCGCGACGACGTGCTCGCGATGCTGGACGATGTGGTGACGGGGCCAGCGGTGCTGGTGGGGTCGTCGATGGGCGGTTGGCTGATGCTGCTCGCCGCCATCGCCCGGCCGGATCGGGTCAAGGCGCTGGTCGGCATCGCGCCCGCGCCCGACTTCACCGACTGGGGCTTTTCCGAAGAGGAGAAGATGACGATCCTCCAGGCCGGTCGGTTGGAGCGGCCCAACCCCTACGGCCCCGAGCCCACCGTCTACACCCGTCGCTTCTGGGCGTCGGGCGAGGCCAATCGGCTGACCTTCGCCCCCATCGCGTTCGATGGGCCGGTCCGGCTGCTTCAGGGGATGCGGGACCCCGATGTGCCGTGGCAGCGGACCACCCATCTGGCCGGACTGATCCGTTCAGCCGATGTGCAGACGATCCTCGTCAAGGACGGCGATCACCGGCTGTCGCGCGATCAGGACATCGCCCTGCTGATCCGCGGCGTGGAGGACGTTTTGAACCGCTTATGATCCTGTTCCCCCTCGCACTCGCCGCCGCTGCCCAGACCCCGACAAAGCCCGCCGCGCTTCCCGCCGATCCGCGTGAGGCGCGGCATGATCGCTGTGTCGCGACCGCCGAGCGCGATCCCGCCGCCGGGCGGGCGGAGGCGAGCCGCTGGCAATTGGCGGGGGGTGGCTATTTTGCGCAGCAATGCCTCGGGCTGGCCTATGCGACCGAGGGCAAGTGGCCTGCCGCCGCCGCCGCGTTCGAACAGGCGGCGAGGGCGGCGGAAACGGGCCGGGACGCCCGTGCCGCCAATTACTGGGCGCAGGCGGGCAATGCCTATCTGGCGGGGGGCGATGCCACCCATGCCCGCGCTGCGCTGGACGCCGCGCTCGCCTCGGGCCAATTGACGGGTTTCGCGCTGGGCGAGGCGCTACTCGACCGCGCCCGCGCGCTGGTGGCGGGCGGACAACCGGCGGCGGCGCGGGTCGATCTGGACGCCGCGCTGACCCATGTGCCCTCCGACCCGCTGGCCTGGCTGTTGTCGGCGACGCTGGCGCGCCGCACCGGTGACCTGCCCCGCGCGAAAAAGGATATTGGCGAGGCGCTGGCGCGGTCGGCCGACGACGCCAATGTCCAGTTGGAGGCCGGCAACATCGCCGCCGCCGGCGGTGACGAGGCCGGCGCGCGCAAGGCGTGGAGCGAGGCCGCCCGACTTGCCCCGCCCGACAGCCCGATCCGCACCATCACCACCAGGGCGCTCGCGCAATTCCCCTCGCGCTAGGCCTTATCGCAGGTAAAGGTTGGCCCGGCCGTCTGCGGGTAGACAGGGCCGGCCCGCAAGAACGGCAGGAGATCCGATGCGTTACCTTCACACCATGATCCGCGTCAGCGATCCCGACGCCACGATCCGCTTCTTCGAATTGCTGGGGCTGAAACAAGTGCGGCGGGTCGACAATGAGGGCGGGCGCTTCTCGCTGATCTTCCTGGCGGCACCGGGCGATGAGGGCCGCGCCGAGGTCGAGCTGACCCATAATTGGGACCCCGAAATCTATACCGGGGGCCGCAATTTCGGCCATCTCGCCTACCGCGTCGACAATATCTACGAAACGTGCCAGCGACTGATGGATGCCGGCATCACCATCAACCGGCCGCCGCGCGACGGGCATATGGCGTTCGTCAAGACGCCCGACGGCATCTCGATCGAACTGTTACAGGACGGTGCGCTGCCCCCGGCCGAACCATGGACCTCGATGCCCAATGTCGGCAGCTGGTAAGGCCGCGCATGGAAATCGTTCGCGTCCCCGTCCTTTCCGACAATTACGCCTGGCTGATCCATGACGATGGCCGGACCGTCGCGCTCGATCCCGGTGAGGCCGCGCCCGTCGCGGCGGCGGCGGCGGCACGGGGATGGCGCATCGACCAGGTCTGGCTGACCCACTGGCATCCCGACCATGTCGGTGGCGCGGGCGAGTTGCGCGCCGCCGGCGCGCGGGTCGCCGGCCCGGCGGCGGAGGCGGCCAGGATTGAGGGGCTCGACCGGCTGCTCGCGGAGGGCGACCGGATCGGGGCCGGCACACTGGAGGCGGTGATCTGGTCGGTGCCGGGGCATACGGCGGGTCACATCGCCTTTCATATCCCCGAGCGCGCGGTGATCTTTTCGGGCGACACGCTGTTCGCCATGGGCTGTGGCCGGTTGTTCGAAGGGACGGCGGCGCAGATGCACGCCAATATGCGCCGCTTCGCCGCGCTGCCCGAGGATACGCGGGTCTATTGCGGGCATGAATATACCCTGTCCAACGCGCGTTTCGCGGCGGTGACGGAGCCGGACAATGACGCGATCGCCGCGCGGCTGGCCGATGTCACCGCGATGCGCGAGGCGGGCGAGCCGACGATCCCGACGACCATCGCGCTGGAACGCGCGACCAACCCCTTTCTGCGATCGGTCGATGCGCAGGAATTGGCGGAGCGTCGTGCAGCCAAGGACGCGTTCAAGGGTTAGGACCATGGTACGGGGGAACCGACCGAAGGAGGCGAAGACGATGCGCGGCCTGACAATCTTGTCCCTGGCGTTCCTGCTACCGGCGATCGCCGGCTGTACCCCCACCCCCGCGGAACAGGCGCGGATCGACCAGCGCCAGGCGACCGAGCGCGCCGACCTGACCAAGGCGCTGCGCGGCTTGACCCCCGAAAAGCCGACCCAGTGCATCGGCCAGTATCAGACGCGGCAGGTGACGGCCTATGGCCCGACCATCGTCTATACGATCTCACCGCGCTTGAAATATGTCAGCGAGACGCAAGGCGGGTGCGAGACGATCGGCCAGCGCGGACGCAACGACATATTGGTCACCCGCACCACGACCGGCCAGCTGTGCGCCGGCGACATCGCCCAGACGGTCGACCGCGTGTCGGGCTTCTTCAGCGGCAGTTGCAGCTTCGGGCCGTTCGTGCCCTATCGGCCCGCCAAGTGATGCGTGGCCGTCTTGCCATGGTGGCGGCGCTGGGCCTGACGCTGGTCGCCGCCAAGTCCGATCCCTTTGCCGGCCGTGTCGCGGGACCGCCCGTGCAATGCGTGGATACCAGCACCGCCCAGTCGGGGCCGAGTATCGTCGACAACGGCACGATCATCATCAATGCCGGCGGCCGCCGCATCTGGCGTGCGCAGGTGCGCGGTCAATGTCCCAGCCTGCGGCCGTTCAACACGCTGCTGATCCAGCAATGGGGCTCGCGGCTGTGCCGGAACGACCGGTTCCAGGTGCTGCAACAGGGCCTGTCGATCCCGTCGGCATCCTGCTTCTTCGATGGGTTCGTGCCGTATGATCGGGTGAAGAAATAGGGGATCTGGCCTAGACCAGCCCTCCCCCATCCCCTCCCGCCTGCGGGAGGGGCGTGCCCAGTTCGAAACGCGGAAACAAGTCGCAACGGTCGAT
>NZ_JBNNOB010000207.1:0-4203 GCF_050274375.1 Sphingomonas sp. NPDC019816 | reverse complement strand
CCGGCGCGCCGAAGCGGCCCACTTCGCCGACCGAATAGGGCGGGAAGTTATAGTGCAGCATGAAGTGCTGGTACGACAGGCCGTTCAGGCCGTCGATCATCTGCTCGGCGTCGCGGGTGCCCAGCGTCGTGGTCGCGATCGTCTGGGTCTCGCCGCGCGTGAACAGCGCCGAGCCGTGCGAACGCGGCAGGAAGTGGACCTCCGCCTCGATCGGGCGGATCTGCGTGGTCGAGCGACCGTCGATGCGGCGGCCGTCCTTCAGGATCGCGGTACGAACGATCTCGGCTTCCAGCTTCTTGACCAGCTTGGCGGCGACCAGCTGCTCCTGGGGCGTGCGGTCGGCCATGGCGGCCTTCGCCTTGGCGCGCGCCTCGCCCAGCGCGGTCTGGCGCTGCTGCTTGTCGGTCAGCTTGTAGGCGGCGGTGATGTCCTTGCCGACCAGCTTCTTCAGCTCGGCCTTGACCGCCTTCTGGTCGTCGCCGACCTTCAGCTCCCACGGATCCTTGGCCGACTGCTCGGCGAGATCGATGATCGCGTCGATAATCTGCTGCGACGCCTTGTGCGCGAACATGACCGCGCCCAGCATCACTTCCTCGGACAGCTCCTTGGCTTCCGACTCGACCATCATCACCGCGTCGTGGGTGGCGGCGACGACCAGGTCCAGGTCACCGGCCAGCGCCTCGGCGTCGGTAGGGTTCAGCTGATACTCGCCATCGACATAGCCGACGCGCGCCGCGCCGATCGGGCCCATGAAGGGCACGCCCGAGATGGTGAGCGCGGCCGACGCGGCGACCAGCGCCAGGATGTCGGGCTCGTTCTCGCCGTCATAGGAGAGCACCTGGCAGATGCAGTTGATCTCGTTGTAGAAACCTTCGGGGAACAGCGGGCGGATCGGACGATCGATCAGGCGGCTGATCAGCGTCTCACGCTCGGTCGCGCCGCGCTCGCGCTTGAAGAAACCGCCGGGGATACGGCCCGCCGACGAGAACTTCTCCTGATAGTGAACGGTGAGCGGGAAGAAGTCCTGCCCTTCCTTCACAGTCTTCGCGGCCGTCACGGCGCACAGCACCACCGTCTCGCCCAGCGTCGCGATCACCGCGCCGTCGGCCTGACGGGCCACCTTGCCGGTTTCGAGGGTCAGCGTCTTGCCGCCCCACTCGATGGCCACTTTCTTGGTATTGAACATGGAATATCCTTCACTCCGACGGGCCTATCCCGCCGGGGCCTATGGGTTGAGCCAAGATTGGCTCTGGAGGTCGACCGAATTGCCGATCCTCCGATCCTACCCGCCGCGTTCGACGGGTTCATGACATAGAGGCTTTGGGGATGCGCACGCGCGCCATCCGGTCGGCCCGGTGCTTCATACACCAGCCAACAAAAAAGGGCACCCCCTGATGGGAGTGCCCTTTCTCGTGGCGTATCGCCGCGTGGCTTACTTGCGCAGGCCGAGCTTGGCGATCAGCGCCAGATAGCGGTCGCCATCCTTGTGACGCAGATAGTCGAGCAGCGAGCGGCGCTTGTTGACCAGCATCAGCAGGCCGCGACGCGAGTGGTTGTCCTTCGCGTGGGTCTTGAAGTGCTCGGTCAGGTTCTGAATACGCTGGGTCAGGATCGCGACCTGGACTTCGGGCGAACCCGTGTCACCCTCGGCGCGGGCATGATCCTTGATGATTTCCTGGCGGCGTTCAGCGGTGATCGACATCGTGATCCTTTCTTAATCGAGGTTAAAACCACGAACGACCCGGACCTGCTGGTCCAGCGCCTCCACCAGCGCCACCGGGGTATCCCCCAGCATCGCGAAATATTGGCCATCGTCCACGGCAATCCCGGCCAGCACACGCCCCTGACGGAGCGCCCCTGCCTGGTCGGGGTCGAGAGCAAGAGCCGGGATGTCGTCCAGCCCCGCCCTCAGTGGCAGGAGTATCTGTTCAAGGGTGGCCGCCTGCCCCATTTCGTTCAATTTGTCCAGCGATATCGCTGGGGCGAGGGTGAACGGTCCGGCCTTGGTGCGGCGGAGCATGGTGACATGGCCGACGGTGCCGAGCGCCAGTGCGATGTCGCGGGCGAGGGAGCGGATGTACGTGCCCTTGGAGACATGGGCGGTGAGGGTGATTTCTTCTAGCTCCTCCCCGGCACGGGGAGGGGGACCATCCGAAGGATGGTGGAGGGGGGCTTCCGCGAGGGTTTCGCCCAGTGGCGCGCCCCCTCCACCATTCGCTGACGCGAACGGTCCCCCTCCCCGTTCCGGGGAGGATATGAGCGAATGAATCGTCACCGCGCGACTCGCCAGCACCACCTCTTCCCCGGCGCGCGCAAGGTCGTACGCCCGGTCGCCATCGATCTTCAGCGCGGAATAAGCGGGCGGCACTTGGCTAATCGGCCCGGTGAAACGCGGCAGCACCGCCTCCAACGCCTCGCGGGTCGGGCGCACATCGCTCGTCGCGACCACCTCGCCCTCCGCGTCGAGCGTAGACGTCTGCTCGCCGAAGCGGATGGTGAAGTCATACACCTTATCGCTGTCGAGCATCCGGCCCGCCAGCTTGGTCGCCTCCCCCACAGCGATCGGCAGCACGCCCGTCGCCAGCGGATCGAGCGTGCCGCCATGGCCGACCTTGATGCCCTTGCCATAGCCGCCCTGGCGCAAGCAGCGCTTGACCGCGCTCACCCCTTGGGTCGAACCGAGCCCCAGCGGCTTGTCGAGAATGATCCATCCATGCATCGCCAAGGCGTTAGTCGGGCTTTGCTATCCCCTCAAGCACCGGCTCTCCCGCCAGCGCCGCACAGAAATGGCGGCGACACAGCGCGACATAGCGGTCATTGCCGCCGATCTCGGTCTGCGCGCCCTCCGCGATGGCATGGCCTTGCGCGTCGACGCGCAGGTTCATCGTCGCCTTGGCCCCGCACACGCACACCGACTTGATCTCGCTGAGCGCATCGGCCAGCGCCAGCAGCCGCGCCGATCCGGGAAAGAGCTGCCCCTTGAAGTCGGTGCGCAGGCCGTAACACAACACCGGAATCCGATGCCGGTCGGCCAGCCGCGCCAGCTGATCCACCTGCTCCGCCGTCAGGAACTGCGCTTCGTCGACGAGGATGCAGGCGAGCGGCGTCTTGCCATGCTGGCCCAGCGCACAGGCCTCCAGATCGGTGCCCGCATGAAACGGCGTCGCGGGCTGCGACAGGCCGATGCGTGAGGCGATGGTGCCATAGGCGAAGCGGTCGTCGATCGCGGCGGTGAACAACATCGTGTTCATCCCCCGCTCGCGATAGTTGAAGTCGGCCTGCAGCAGCATGGTCGATTTCCCGGCATTCATGCTGGCATAATAGAAATAGAGCTTGGCCATCGCCCGCCCTTATCGGAAGGGGGCGGGCTTTTCGAGCATGAGGTGAGTGGGTTGAGAATCACATATCTCGCGACGGTCGCGGTCGCGACGCTGGGGGCCATGGCTTCGGCCAGCGGCACTGGCGCGATCGGCTATACCATCGATCCCGCCCATGCCCGCGTACAGGCCAAGGTCGGCTTTTTCGGCTTGGGCAGCAAGACCGCACGCTTTCCCAAGATCGAGGGGCGGGTCGCCTTGTCCGACCACGACGCGAAGGCGGTGACGCTGGACGTGCGGATCGATGCACAGGCACTGGAGGCGGGCGACGCGCTCACCCGGTCGCGGTTGCGGGGCCCGGACTTTTTCGATGTCGACCATTATCCGCACGTCACCTTCCACGCGACCGGCATGACCCGCACCGGATCCCACAGCGCGACCGTGGCTGGCACGATCACCGCGCGGGGCGTCACGCGTCCGGTGACGCTGGCGGTCGATTTTTCCCGCGACTTCGCCGCGATGACGGGGCGCGAGCCGGTGCATATCGCCGCGACGATGCGGATCGACCGGCGCGATTTCGGGATGACAGCCTATCCGCTGATCGTCGGCCGACAGGTGACGATCGCGATCGACGCGGATTTGGTGCCGGTCGGGGGCTAAGGCCCCCTACCCCCGCCCCGTTCAGCCTGAGCGAAGTCGAAGGCCACAGGAATCCCTTCGTTTTGGGTTCGCGCAGAGGCGCAGAGGACGCAGAGGAATTTTGCAAGTCTTCGCACCCCGGCCTTCGCCGGGGTGGAATACACTATTGGGTGAGGGCTCTTCTTCTCTGCGTCCTCTGCGCCTCTGCGCGAACCTGAATCCCTTGGCCTTCGACTTCGCTCAGGCT
>NZ_JBNNOB010000206.1:0-4258 GCF_050274375.1 Sphingomonas sp. NPDC019816 | reverse complement strand
ATAGAGCGCGTTGGCGCGCATCATCGGGAAGACGTAATCCTTGACGAACTCCTCGCGCAGATCGTCGATGAAGATGTGTTCAGGCTTCACGCCCGCCATCTCGGCCTTCTTGCGCGCGGGCTCCAGCTCTTCGCCCTGGCCCAGATCGGCGGTGAAGGTCACGACCTCGCAGCCATAATGCTGCTGCAGCCACTTGAGGATGACGCTGGTGTCGAGGCCGCCCGAATAGGCGAGGACGACGCGCTTGATATCTTCGCTCACGGCAAAGTCCTTACGAAGGGGGATGGATTTTCCTCGCGCCCTATGCGCTGTCGCGCGCCCACGCAACCTTCGCTTGGGCTCGTTCCCCCCCCGTTCATTGCGCCGACAGGCAAAGGCCGTCAGGAGCGGCCGTGATGTCCCGTTCAGGAGTCCCTTGCATGACCCGTTTCCTCATTGCCGGCCTGATCGCCGCCACGCTCACCATGCCCGCGATGGCGCAGGACACCCGCGCCTCGGCCGCCGCCAAATTCTCGCGTGAGTTCAAGGCGCGCGACACCAACAAGGACGGCGCGCTGTCCAAGGCCGAGGTGAAGGCCGCGATCCTGCGCATGGGCGCGGGCAAGCAGAAAATCGACGCGGTCCACGCCCAACGCCTCGCCGACCTGTGGTTCGCAAAGGCCGATGCCAACAAGGACGGCAAGGTGACCGAGGCGGAGGCCCAGGCGCTGCTGTCGCGCACCTTCGACGAATATGAAGCGGCCAAGGCGGCACAGGCCAAGGCGCAGCCGGCGGGGCCGAAGGGACGGTAAGCTCTCTCCGCCTTCGTTCCGCCTACCCCTACCTCCGTTCAGCCAGAGCGAAGTCGAAGGCCACGCCCCGCCCTGTCCGCGAGCGGTTCCCGTGCACTTCGACTTCGCACAGTGCGAACGGACGCCTGGAAATCCCCAAAGACCCACCCACAAAAAAGGCCCGGTGCGTTGCCGCACCGGGCTTAGGTCGTCCGCAGGAGGAACATCGTGGGGAGCGGGGGTTCTCGTGCCCCCGCGCCCGATCAGAAATCAGTTGTAGGCACGCTCGCCATGCTCGCCCAGGTCGAGGCCTTCCTGCTCGACATCCTTCGAGACACGCAGGCCGGTCAGCGCCTTGGCGACATACATCGCGATCACGGTGCCGATCGTCGCCCAGACGATGGTGGTGGCGACCGCGCCCAGCTGGACCAGCAGCTTGGCGCCCATGTCGTAATCCGCCGCACCCGGACCGCCCAGCGACGGGGCATAGACCACGGCGGTGCCGATCGCGCCGACCATGCCGCCGATGCCATGGACACCGAAGGCGTCGAGCGCATCGTCATAGCCGAGCTTGGGCTTGAGCACCGACACCGCATAGAAGCAGATCACGCTGGCGATAGCGCCTAGCACGATCGCGCCGAACGGACCCGAATTGCCCGCCGCCGGGGTGACCGCGACCAGGCCGGCGACGATGCCCGAGCAGAAGCCCAGCGCCGAGCCCTTATGCCCCGCCAGACGCTCGGCGAGCATCCAGAACAGACCACCAGATGCCGTCGCGACGAAGGTGTTGATCATCGCCAGCCCCGCCGAGCCATTGGCCTCCAGCGCCGAGCCGGCGTTGAACCCGAACCAGCCGACCCAGAGCAGGCCGGTGCCGACACCGGTCAGCGTCAGCGAGTGCGGTGGCATCGGTGTCGTCGGATAGCCGATGCGCTTGCCCAGGATCAGCGAGGCGACCAGCGCCGAGACGCCGGCATTGATGTGCACCACCGTGCCGCCCGCGAAGTCGAGCGCGCCCGCCTTGAAGAACAGGCCCGAGGCCGCCCACACCATGTGCGCGATGGGGAAATAGGTGATGGTCAGCCACACCGCGACAAATGCCATCACCGCCGAGAACTTCATCCGCTCGACCACCGATCCCAGCACCAGCGCGGCCGTGATCGCAGCGAAGGTCATCTGGAAACAGATGAAGACATATTCGGGGATTTCGACGCCTGCGGTGAAGGTCGCCGCCTGGCTGGCGGGCGTGACGCCCTTCAGAAACGCCTTGCCCAGCCCGGAGATGAAGTTGGACGCAGGTCCCGACACGTCCGGCCCGAAGGCCAGGCTATAGCCGTACATCACCCAGATCAGCATCGCGAGGCACGCGGCCGCGCCGATCTGGGTCATGGTGGACAGCATGTTCTTGGCGCGGGTCAGGCCGCCATAGAACAGCGCCAGACCCGGCAGGATCATCATCATGACCAGCACGGTCGAGGTCATCATCCAGGCGGTGTCGCCCTTGTCGACCGTCGCGGCAGGCGCGGCGCTCGCCGGCGCCTGGAGCGCGGCGGCATCCTGCGCCCAGGCGGGCAAGGCGGCGAAGAGGGCGATGCCAAGGCCGGTCGCCCCGCTCGCCAGTCGCGTGAGGTGCATCATCAAATCCCCCCTTCTCAAAGCGCGGAATCGTCGGTTTCGCCGGTGCGGATGCGCACGGCCTGGCCGACATCGAGCATGAAGATCTTGCCGTCGCCGATCGCACCGGTGTTGGCGGCGGACTGGATGGCTTCGACGACGCGGTCGGCGATGTCGGTGGCGCAGACCACCTCGATCTTGATCTTGGGCACCATGTTGGTGCTGTATTCGGCCCCGCGATAGATTTCGGTCTGGCCCTTCTGGCGTCCGAACCCCTTGACCTCGGTGACCGTCATGCCCGCCACGCCCAAAATGGTCAGTGCCTCGCGCACTTCGTCCAGCTTGAACGGCTTGATGATGGCAATGATCAGCTTCATTGCGCCCCCTTTGCGTTACCTGCCGGCATGATCTGCAAAGGGTGTGCCAGTTCATAAGTTGGTGACTTTTCCGCATCGGCGCCGTGCGACCGCCCGCGATGGACGGATTTCGGGCGTCAAAAAATCAGCACGACGCGACCGCTGCCCAATTTTCGGGCAGGCACAGGGAGCAAAGCCGCCCGCCGCCGGTTGGCCTGTCGACAAGCGACAGACAGGGAGAGGATCATGGCCGACACGACCGGCGAACCACTGGCCGACACGGTGGCCGATGCGCTGGCCGAGCGCGGATCGGCGGGGACGATGCCGGCGCTGTGGCTGGGCATCGCGGCAGGGTTGCAGATCGGCTTTGGCGGAATCGCCTATCTGGTCGCGAGCGCGGGTATGCCATCGGGCGCAGGCGCGACGCATCTGCTCGCCGGGCTGGCCTTTTCCGCCGGGCTGATGCTGGTGATGGTGACCGGCGCGCATCTGTTCACCGGCCATGCCATGCTGTCGCTACCGCGCGCCCAGGGCCGCGTGACGGGGGCCGGGCTCGTGAGGGCGCTGGGACTGGTGTGGCTCGCCAATCTGGTCGGCAGCCTGATCGTCGTCGCGCTGTTCGTCGCGGCGGGCGGCCCAGACGCGGTGGATGGCGCGGTCGCCGCCGTGGCACGTGAGACTGCGATGTCCAAGGTCGCCAAGTCCACCGGCACGCTGATCGCTTCGGGCGTCCTCGCCAATATGCTGGTCTGCCTGGCGGTGTGGATGGCGAGCGGTGCGACGACAGTCGCCGGCAAGATCGTCGCGGTGATCGCACCGATCACGCTGTTCGTCGCCGCCGGGTTCGAGCATTCGATCGCGAACATGACGCTGCTGCCGCTCGGCTGGGCGCTCGATCCGGCGGCGGTGCCGATCGGGGCTATCGCGCATAATCTGGCGCTGTCCACGCTGGGCAACCTGATCGGCGGCGGCGCGATCGCGCTGCTACTGGGTGCGGGGCATGGGGCGTTGAAGCATCGCTGATCCTCCCCGGCACGGGGAGGGGAACCGCCGCGCAGCGGTGGTGGAGGGGGGGCCCCGCACAGGACATCCCTTGCCGAAGCCCCCCTCCGTCAGCGCTTCGCGCTGCCACCTCCCCGTACCGGGGAGGATTTTTACGCGGCCAGCGCAGTGCCGCCGACGGTCAACCCCTCGACCAGCAGCGTCGGCTGTCCCACGCCGGCGGGCACGCTCTGCCCGCCCTTGCCGCACACGCCGACCCCCTCGTCCAGCGCGAAGTCGTTGCCGATGCCCTTCACCTTGGTCAGCACGCTCGGCCCGTCGCCGATCAGCGTCGCGCCCTTGATCGGCGCGCCCAGCTTGCCGTTCTCGATCCGGTAGGCCTCGGTGCACGAGAAGACGAACTTGCCCGACACGATATCGACCTGCCCGCCGCCGAAGGACTTGGCGAAGATGCCGTTCTTCACCCGCGACAGCAGCTCGGCCGGATCGTCCTGCCCGCCCTTCATGAAGGTGTTG
>NZ_JBNNOB010000205.1:0-4303 GCF_050274375.1 Sphingomonas sp. NPDC019816 | reverse complement strand
ACCTATTCCTCCCCTGTAAGGGGAGGGGGACCAGCGAAGCTGGTGGAGGGGTGTCCCCCTATCGAGAGCGGGACACCCCTCCGTAAGGCCTTCGGCCTGCCACCTCCCCTTCCAGGGGAGGAAAATGGGGATCGAAGGTTCAGTTTGGCGCAAGGCGGGATTTGCTCTACAGCGCCCTCGTTCCTTTCCTTGTCGATAGAGATGTGATGCGCGTTCTCGCCGCTCTTGCCATGATGATGGCCAGCCTGGTTGCCGTTCCGGCGCAGGCGCAATCCAAGATCCAGACGCCGGCCAAGGTCGCGCAGGTGCTGGAGGACAATGTCACCGGCCGCCCGACCCCACCGCCGATCACCGACAAGGACAATCTCTGGCTGCTCGACCTGTCGACCGGCGGGCGCGTGACGATCTGGCTGCGCCCCGATGTCGCACCCAAGATGGTCGAGCGGATCAAGACGCTGACGCGCCGCCATTTCTATGACGGCCTGGCCTTTCACCGCGTGATCGACGGCTTCATGGCGCAGGGCGGCGATCCCAAGGGCGACGGCACCGGCGGATCGGACCTGCCCAACGTACCGGCCGAGTTCAACTATCTGCCGCATGTGCGCGGATCGGTGGCGGCGGCGCGCGCTGATGATCCCAACAGCGCCAACAGCCAGTTCTACATCGTCTTCCAGCCGCGCTTCGCGCTCGACAAGAAGTACACGGTGTTCGGCCGCGTGCTCGACGGCATGCAATATGTCGATGCGATCGAGCGGGGCGAGCCGCCCGCGAACCCCAGCCGGATCGTCCATGCCTATATCGCGGCGGACAATCCGCCGGCCTTCACCCCCCTGCCCGCCGCACCCGCGCCCAGCCTGGGTGCGCCCGTGACATTGCCCGGCGCCACGCCCGTCAAGCCGGCCCCCGCACGTCGCCCCGCCGCCAAGGCGACTCCGGCCAAGAAGGCGGCAACGGCCACCAAGTGAACGTCGACCTTTTCGATTTCGCGCTGCCGGCCGAGCGGATCGCGCTCTATCCGGCATCGCCGCGCGACTCGGCGCGGATGCTGGTCCTTGACGGCGACGCCACCCGTGACGAGCGAGTGAGCGACCTGCCGAATGCTCTGCGTCCCGGCGATCTGCTGGTCTTCAATGACACGCGCGTGATCCCCGCCCAGTTGCAGGGCACGCGCGGTGACGCAAAGATCGGGGCGACGCTGCACAAGCGCGAAGGCATCCGCCGCTGGCGCGCCTTCATCCGCAACGCCAAGCGCCTGCGCGACGGCGACGTCATCGATTTCGGCGCGGGCGTCAGCGCGACCGCCAACGACCGTGGCGAGGATGGCAGCTTCGCGCTCGACTTCGCCGGCGACAAGCCGGTCGAACTGCTGCTGGAACGCGCGGGCACCATGCCGCTGCCGCCCTATATCGCGCAGAAGCGAGGCGTGACCGAGAAGGACGCCGACGACTATCAGACGATGTTCGCGAACGAACCCGGCGCCGTCGCCGCTCCCACGGCGGCTTTGCACTTCACGCCGGGCTTGCTGGAATTGCTGGCGGCGGCGGGGATCGAGCATGCGACGCTGACGCTGCATGTCGGTGCGGGCACCTTCCTGCCGGTCAAGGCCGAGGATACGGTCGACCACAAGATGCACGCCGAATGGGGCCGCATCGACGCCACCACCGCCGACCGGCTGAACGCGGTGAAGGCACGCGGCGGCCGCGTGATTGCGGTCGGCACCACGTCGCTGCGCCTGATCGAGAGCGCGGCCGGAGAGGACGGGGTGATCCGCCCGTTCGAGGGCGACACCGCGATCTTCATCACGCCGGGCTATCGCTTTCGCGGCATCGACGGGCTGATGACCAATTTCCATCTGCCGCGCTCGACCCTGTTCATGCTGGTCTCCGCGTTGATGGGGCTGGAGCGGATGCAGGCGGCCTATGCCCATGCGATCGCGAACGATTATCGCTTCTACTCGTACGGCGACGCCTCGCTGCTGCTGCCGGGGCGGTCCTCGTGATCCTGCTGGCGCTGCTGCTCCAGGCGGCGACGCCGGGGGCGAACGAGACGGTGACCGTCACCGCGCCGCCCAAGCCCTTTGCGCAGACGCCCGCCACCATGGTGGTCGAGCCCGTCGCTATGATGATCGCCACGCTCGACGCGGACGGCGATGGCAAGACCAGCCGCGAGGAGATGGACGCGGGCGTGAAGCGTTCGTTCGACGCGATCGACACCGCGCACGCCGGCTCGCTCGGCTATCTCCAGTTCGCTGACTGGGCCGAGCGCTGGCTGGGCGATCGCAACGCGCTGCCCAGCCCGTTCGATGTCGACAAGGACAGCGACAACCGCATCACCCTGCCCGAACTCCAGGCGCATTTCTCGCGGCTCTTCTCCCGCTTCGATCGCGACCGTGACGGCGCGATCAGCCGGGCCGAAGCGCTGACCATCCGTACCACCGCCGTCGATGCCAATGGCCCGACCGGCCCGCTCCGCCCCAAGGGCGAGCGCCCCAGAGACAGAAAATGACCGCCCGCTTCTCCTTCGCCATCCACGCCACCGACGGCCGCGCCCGCACCGGCACCATCACCATGAAGCGCGGAGAAATCCGCACCCCCGCCTTCATGCCCGTCGGCACCGCCGCCACCGTCAAGGCGATGAAGCCCGGCGACGTGCGGGCGAGCGGCGCGGACATCATCTTAGGGAATACCTATCACCTGATGCTGCGCCCCGGTGCGGAGCGGGTGAACCGGCTGGGCGGCTTGCACGGCTTCATGGGCTGGGACCGGCCGATCCTGACCGATTCGGGCGGCTATCAGGTGATGAGCCTGGCCGAGTTGACCAAGCGGTCCGAGGACGGTGTCGCGTTCAAGAGCCACTTGGATGGCACCCGCCACCTGCTCAGCCCCGAACGCTCGATCGAAATCCAGCGGCTGCTGGGCTCCAACATCGTTATGGCGTTCGACGAGCTGGTCCCCACCACCTCGACCCGCGAGGTGCAGGCCAGCGCCATGGAGCGCTCGATGCGCTGGGCCAAGCGCAGCCGCGACGCCTTCGACGCAGGGAGCCAGCATGCCGAGGACAATGCGATCTTCGGCATCCAGCAGGGTGCGCTGGACGAAGGCTTCCGAAAGAGCTCGGCCGACGCGCTGATCGACATCGGCTTCGACGGTTACGCGATCGGCGGCCTCGCGGTCGGTGAGGGGCAGGAGGCGATGTTCGGCTGTCTCGACTTCGCGCCGGGCCAGCTTCCCGCCAGCAAGCCCCGCTATCTGATGGGCGTGGGCAAGCCGACCGACATCGTGGGGGCCGTGGAGCGCGGGGTCGACATGTTCGACTGCGTGCTGCCGACCCGCTCGGGCCGGACGGGACAGGCCTTTACGCGACAAGGCCCGATCAACATCCGCAATGCGCGCTTCGCCGAGGATCAGGGGCCGCTCGATCCCGCCTGTGGCTGCCCGGTCTGTTCGACCTGGAGCCGCGCCTATCTGCACCATCTGGTACGCGCGGGCGAAATCTTGGGCGCGATGCTGATGACCGAGCATAATATCTGGTTCTATCAACAGATGATGGCCGATCTGCGTGCCGCGATCGCCGAAGGGCGCCTCACGGCCTTTGCGGACGACTTCCGGGCGCGCTACGCTGCCGGCCAGTAATCCGGGGATAGTAGGAGCGATGTCATACAACATAGCGGATAAATCACCGGAAGAGCGCGAGAAGGTTAACGTAGATTTGGCGGCGTCAGGCGTGGCGTACAAAGAGCGCATGAATATGCCGATTGTGCCTGCGCAGGTAGAAGAAGAACAGCCGGCGCATCTGCGTGAATACTTCCGTGAACGACTGCAGCATTATCGTGGCCAGAGCCACAAATTCCCAGGTCCGAGCGACCCACGCTATCAGCAGATGGCTGACGCCAACGGCAAGAAGTAAATCCAACCAACTGACATGAACCCGCTACGGCGGGTTTTTTGTTGCCCTATTTCCAAGCGGAGTAACCACTATGGACACTATCAGCGTCAGGATTCCCCGCGTCTATTTCACGGACGGGCGCGTTAGCACGGATGCATTGCAGCAGAAACTTCATCAGGCACTGTGGGAGCGTACCGGCGTGATGCCTGCTCCTGTTCGGGTATTCCTGCATGAAGGTCAAGCAATCATGGCATCCGGCTGTGGCGCTGATGATGTCGAGAACATTTTAGGATTAGGAGTTAAACATGGCTGACATCATCGACAACGCACAAGAGCAAGAAGAACTGATTATCCTCGCCGCCTTATCCAACCGGCCAAAGCCGTCAATGGTATTTACTGGCCGCTGTTATTGGTGTGG
>NZ_JBNNOB010000204.1:0-4304 GCF_050274375.1 Sphingomonas sp. NPDC019816 | reverse complement strand
GATTTTACAATATGGGGAGGGTTTCTCACCGGGCTTGTTGCTTGGGGAATGCCCCCCCCCCCCCCCATCCCCTCCCGCCTGCGGGAGGGGCGTGCCAAGACCGGAGGGTCGGTGTGATCGAAACGGAACGCTATCACCCAACATGGGTTGGTGGGGACCCACAGGGAGAGCCCCGATGAAGACCCCCGTCGCATTCACCCCCCAGGTCGAAGACGTCAGCCCCAAGGAAGGCGACACCGTCGACCAGATGAAACAATCGTTCGCGTATATCCTCGACACCACCTCGAAGGACTATGGCCACGGCGTCCGCGCGGTCCATGCCAAGGCGCATGGCATCATCCGGGGCACGCTGAAGGTACATGACGACCTCCCCGCCGAACTGGCGCAGGGGCTGTTTGCGCAACCCGGCGAGTATGACGCGGTGGCGCGCATCTCGACCAATCCGGGCGACATCCTCGACGACGCCATTGCCCTGCCGCGCGGGCTGGCGCTGAAGGTGATCGGGGTCGAGGGCGAGCGGCTGCCAGGGTCCGAAGGCGATGCGACGCAGGACTTCGTGATGGCCAATGCGCCGGTCTTCACCGCGCCGACGGCGGACGCTTTTGCCAAGAATCTGAAGATGCTCGCCTCCACCACTGACAAATTCGAGGGCGGCAAGAAGCTGCTGTCCGGCATCCTGCGCGGGATCGAGGCGACGCTGGAGACGGTCGGGGTCGAGAGCGCGACGCTCAAGACGCTGGGCGGATCGAAGCAGGTGCACCCGCTGGGCGAGACCTATTACAGCCAGACGCCGTTTCGTTACGGCGACCATATCGCCAAGTTCGCCCTGTTTCCGGTCAGCCCGGCGCTGACCCAGCTGACCGGCGATACGGTGGACACGCATGACCGCCCCGACGCGCTGCGCGAAGTGGTGCGTGAGGTGATGATCGAGCAGGGCGGCCAGTGGGAGCTGCGCGTCCAGCTCAACCGCGATCTCGACTCCATGCCGATCGAGGACGCCACCGCCGAATGGAGCGAGGACGACAGCCCCTATATCACCGTCGCGACCTTCACCGCCGATCCGCAGATCAGCTGGCAGGACGGCCAGACGAACGCGATCGACGACGCGCTGTCCTACAGCATCTGGCACGGCCTCGCCGCGCACCGGCCGCTGGGCAATATCAACCGCGCGCGGAAAGACACTTATCGCTTTTCGGCCGAGTATCGCGGCCGAGTGAATGGCTGCCCCATGCACGAGCCGCGTGCCATGGCCGAGTTGCCGTGAGGCGGGCGGGGCGGCTAGGACGGGCGGCATGATCCGTCTGTTTCATGTCAGCGACGTGCATTTCGGTGCCGAGGACCCCGCCGCGCTCGCCTGGTTCGCCGAACGGGTCGCGGCAGAGAAGCCCGACGCGGTCATCATGACCGGCGACCTGACCATGCGAGCGACCAAGCGCGAGTTTCAGGCGGGCGGCGAATGGCTGCAATCGCTAGGCGTGCCGGTGACGGTCGAGGTCGGCAATCACGACATCCCCTATTATTGGGACCCGTTCCGACGGCTGTTCGCACCGTACCAGCGCTATGCCGCGATCGAGCGGATGATCGAGAAGCCGCTCGACCTGCCTGGCGTTACGGTCGTGCCGCTCAAGACCACCGCGCGCGCCCAGTGGCGGTGGAACTGGTCGAAGGGGCGGGTGAGTTCTGGCTCGCTGCGCCGCGCGTTGGCGCTGATCGACAAGGCGCCCAAGGATCACCTGATCCTGGTCGCCGCGCATCACCCGCTGATCGAGGGGCCGACCAAGGGCACCGCCAAGACCCGCAACGGCGACGCAGCGCTGACCCAGCTGGCGGCGGCCGGCGCGCATGCGGTGCTGTCGGGTCATGTCCACGACCCGTTCGACGTGCCGATCGACCGCGATGGCCGGATCATCCGCATGATCGGCGCGGGCACCCTGTCCAAGCGCACGCGCAAGACGCCGCCGGCGTTCAACGAGCTTCGCGTGGAGGGCAAGGGGTTCGAGACGCTGGTCCGCAGCTTCGGCGAGACCGCGCCGCATGTGATTACCGAGGATATGCGGGCGGGATAGTGGCGAGGGCAGGGCGTGGGCTTCGACTTCGCTCAGCCTGAACGGCTGTTTGGAAAAGCCCTCTACCTCCGTTCAGCCTGAGCCCTTCGGCTGGCTGGCAAGCCAGCCGCTCAGGATAAACTTCGGCGCATAGCGCCGAAGTCGAAGGCCACGCTCAGACCGCCCGAGATCACCCCCGCATGATATGCGGCCGAGCGGCGACCTGGTCGTACATCCGCCCCGGCTGGTCGAGCCAGATCGGCGACAGCTTGCTCGAATCCGTTCGCTCCAGTCCGACCGCGTAGGCGCAGCGAGCGACACCCCAGTCGGTATGCGCGGCGGCGGCGAGGATCGGCACGAACATCGGGCGGCCCGCCGCGTCGATCACATGGATCGCCTCGCGCGGGAGGGCGGTGACGCCGCGCACGGTGCGGCTTTCGCCCGGCGCCAGCGCGAAGGCCGGAACGATCGGGCGGCCCTGCGGCTGATTCGCCAGCTCGATCAGTTGGGCATCCAGCCCGGCATGGGCGCTGAGCAGGCGCAGGTCGACCGCGACCCGGCCGATCGGCGTCGCGCCGCTATTGTGCACCGTCACCTCGGCCTCGATCGTCGCGGTCAGCATGTTGAGGCCGACGCGCAACGGCCGTGCCTCGACCGCCAGGAAGCTGGGCTCGGGCGGCATGGCCAGCGCGGGGGCTTGTGGCGGCGTCGCTGGAGCGCGGGGAGCCGCATCGGGAACCGGCGCGGGCGGGGGCGGCGGCTCGACCGGATCGGCGGCGGCGCGCGGAGCGGGGGCCGGGAGCGCGGGGACCTTGCGACTGCGACGGCCCAGCCAGATACCGATGGCCAGCGCGGCCAGGCCGGTGCCGATCAGCAACGGCCAGAAGGGCAGGCCGCTATCCGTCTCGCCCTGTTCGGGTGCGGCGGTGCCCGGCGCGGCGATGGCCGGGGTCTGGTCGTTGGTGATGGTCACGTCACCCACGCCGGGCGTGGTGACGTTGACCGGCTGTGCTTCGCGGTCGGGCAGGCGGGTGGCGGGCGGCTCGGGCGACGGGGCCGGTGCGGGCGTCTCGACCGGGGTCGGGCTGGGCGTCGGTGTCGGCGTGGGGCGCGGGGTTGGCCGGGGCGTCGGGGTGGCGCGCGGCGTCGGGGTCGCGGCTGGCGTGGCCTGGGCGGCGGACTGGCCGGGCAGCACGATGCGGGGCGGCGGCGGGGTCGGCACCGTGGTCGGATTGGTCTGCGGGGTGGAGAGGCGCGGGCTCAGGCTGAAGCTTTCCAGGCCGCCGGTGCCTGAGCGCGGGGCGTCATTGTCCTGCGACGTGGTCTGGAACGGGACGGCAGCGGCGGGCAGCGGGGCAAGCACCGGCACCAGCGTCAGGGCAAGAAGGCGCGCGGCGCGGCGCGGCCCGGACGATGTCATGAAATGCATTCCTCGTGGTAACTACAATCTTCAACCGCCGTCCGGGTCGCAGACCCGGCCGCATTAGCCGTGCCCGGTAGGCCCGGCCGATGCAACCCCATACTGTAACGCCATATGCGGCCAATATGTGGCAAGCTTCGCGCGGGCGGGAACTTTGCCCTATCCTGCGCGTGCCCCGGTTTGACACTGGAGGGTGCCGCGCCTATATCGCGATCACTCACCACGATCTTCGGGAAATGACGCGCCTTCGCGCAGCGTGTCGGTCGAATGGAAGATTGCTGGTTCATTGGACGCCGGATGCCGCCGCAAGCGATTGCGAGCGGCCTTTCGGCGTCTTTGCGTCGCGTCCCGTCCGGAGGTTTCCGGGCAGCGATTATACGGCTGACGAGGCAGACAGATCCATGGCAACCAAGGCGATCGACAGCGGCTCCGCCCCGCGCAAGGGCGATGGCAGCACCGCCAAGCGGCGCATCCGCAAGGTGTTCGGCGACATCCACGAAGTGGTGCAGATGCCGAACCTGATCGAGGTTCAGCGCGAAAGCTACGAGCAGTTCCTGCGTTCGGACAAGTCGCGGGGCCATGTGTCCGGCCTCGAAAAGACGCTGCGCAGCGTCTTCCCGATCCAGGATTTCGCCGGCACCGCCTATCTCGACTTCGATGACTATGTCCTCGAGGACCCGAAGTTCGACGTGGAAGAGTGCCGCCAGCGGGGCATCACCTATGCCGCGCCGATGCGTGTCACGCTGCGCCTGACCGCGTTCGAGGTCGATCCCGACACCGAAGCCAAGTCGGTCATCGATATCAAGGAGCAGGACGTCTACATGGGCGACATGCCCCTG
>NZ_JBNNOB010000203.1:0-4305 GCF_050274375.1 Sphingomonas sp. NPDC019816 | reverse complement strand
GAGCGGGCAGCCGCGCAGCGGCAACACGGCCCCTTGCTGGGGGTTGCGGCGTGCCCCGCGGTGCTGCCAGGTGGCATCTGGACAGGCGGAATGGCGGCCGGCGCCCGGGGACCGAGCTTTGATCAGATGAAACGGGCCGGATCGCCAGGGCCTCTAAAACCTGCGACAGAGCATGGACCGCCCTCCATCCTGCCGCCACCGGTTGGGACGGCGAGACAAGGGCATGAGACAAGGGCTTCTGCGAGCGGCGCTTGCCACGGACCCGTGGGCCAGAGGAGCCTCTTCACCTGCGCGCCGCGCGGCGTGTCAGCGGAGACTGGGACGCTCGGTCGGCCTGAAGCGCTCCTCGGGATATTCCATGCGCCCGTCGAGCGACCAGAGCAGCGCGCGAAAGTCGCGGATCGCCGCGAAGAGCTCGGCGTCGGTCCCCAGGTCGCGATCGCGGAAGGCATGAATGGCGTTGCGCCGCGCCTGCACCGTTCGACCAAGCGCCAGCTGCTGGGGAGCCAGCAGCCCGGCCTTCTCCGCATAGTCAAGGATCGTGTCGAGCATAAGCTCGTCAGGATCCTGCAACATCTGCCGCTTGATGTGCCATGCGCGCGTTTCCTTCGTGGTCTCATCGGCGCGATAGTCCGTCAGATAGACCGTCAGGAACAGCTTGAGCGCGCCTTCGAGAAGCGCGCCCAGATTGGCCCAGGCAAGGATGAGGTCGCCGTCGGAGAGCGGCGCGCCGTCCGTCCAGCGCCGCAGGCTTGCGGCAAGCGAGGCGATCCGGTCGAGCCGCGCGGAGCGCAGCAGCTGCGCTGCGTCGTCCGGTGCCCATCCTTCCGCATTGCGCCAGAAAGCGGCTAGGCCTTCGGACAGGGTGGCGATGCGATCGACGATCTCCTCGATCGGCAATGCCGCGGTTTCATCGACAAATCGCGCATGCTGCTGCCCCAGCATATCCTGAAAGCTCGTGCTCATGATCACATGCTAGCGCGGCGGCAGGATGTTCGCCATGTTCAAGGGCGCCATTTACACCATCGTCGACCTCCTCACGCGGTGCGTGCGGGCCCTCGCCCGCTTCAGGCAAGGGCCGGCTCTTCCAGAGCGAAAACAGGATGCCGCCGGTGATAAGGCCGAGCGTGATGCCAAGGCTCGCCCAGGCTGGGAACGTGCCGCCCGCGAGGACAAAATCGGCGATGAAGATCTTGGCCCCGATGAAAACGAGGACCAGCGCAAGCGCATGGCTGAGATGGTGGAAGCGATGGATCATCGCCGACAGCGCAAAGTAGAGCGCCCGCAAGCCCAATATGGCCATGATGTTGGAGGTATAGACAATGAAGGTGTCGGTGGTGATCGCGAAGATTGCCGGCACGCTGTCGACGGCAAAGACGATGTCGGCGATGTTGATGACGATCAGCGCGAGGAGGAGCGGCGTAGCGGCGGTCGCCATCTTGCCGGTCACCGGATCGGCGATGCGCGTGAGAAAGCGGTTGCCGTCGAGTGTCTGTGCGATCCGCAGGTGTCGCGAGAGAAAACGCACGAGCGGATTGGCCCCGACATCGGGCGGCTCCTGGTCGCCTGCAACGAGCATCTTGATGCCGCTTGCGACAAGAAAGGCGCCGAAGAGGTAGAGCACCCAGTGGAACTGCTCCACGACGGCAGCGCCGGCGCCGATCATGATGCCGCGCAGGAACAGGACGGCGACGATACCCCAGACGAGCGCGCGATATTGATAAACGCGCGGGATCGCAAACGCGCTGAAGATCAACGAAATGACAAAGACATTGTCGATCGACAGCGCCTTTTCGATGACGAAGCCGGTATAATATTTAAGACCGAGGTCGGCGCCCTTCTCGGCCCACACCCAAAGCCCGAACGCAAGCGCGACGCTGATATAGAAAAGCGAGAGCAATAGGCTCTGTCTGATGCTCATCTCCCGGTCGCGCCGGTTGAGAACGCCCAGGTCGAAGGCGGTCAGTGCAGCCACAAGGCCGATAAAGGTCATCCAGAACCAGGCGGGCGTGCCCAGCCAGTTCGTCATCAGCCAGTCCATGGCAGCGGTCCGATCGTGATCATGCAAGGGGCCCAAGGCGGGCGCGTCATCGCGGCCGACAAGACAGCGCAGGAACGCTGCCCGTCGGACCTGACGTTATCAGGCCGGGCGTACGACGCTGCCCGGCTCAAGCGAGGCTTTAATGCAGCGCGCGGCGCACCTGCGATGCGGACAGGAGCCGGCTCAGCCGGGACCTGATCAGCAGCTTGAGGCGCTGGAGCCTGAACAGGCGCATGCCGTCGGGCACGCTGCGCGCCCTCTCGGCCATGAGCTGCTCATCCAGCCGCTGCTGGCGAGAAAGGAGGCTGAAACTACGGTCGGTCATACTGCCACTCCATGAGGCGACGAGGTGCCAATCGAGAAAGCCGGCGATGGAATGGGAAAAAGAAAATCAGCCAGACCCATGCACCGGTTTACCCGATGCGGTCCGACATCACGCGACAGGAACGCTGTCGCGCCAGAGGGGCCCGGCCCGCAGCCACAGGATGGGGAGGAGGGACGCAAGGATCAAGGACGCGGGCGAAAAAAGATCCGGTGACCACGCGACTGGTCGCCTATGGTCGCGATGACGGTGAAGGCGATTCCTTCCGGTCGAAACGATTTGATATGCAAGGGGATCGTGTGGCGACACGAGTGTTCAGGACCGAGCGCAGCCTGGAGGCGGAAGAAACGACGCGTGGACGCGTCGCTGGTCTGCTCGAGCGGCATGGCATGACCGTGACGGACCAGCGTCTGGACAAACGGGGCAGCGCGACCGTGCAGGTCGTTGAGGGCAACTTCGGCGACGGCCCGCCTCTGCGGGTGCATATCCGCCTGTGCTGGCGCCGCGACGGGCGCAATTCGCGCGAAGCGCTCTATTCCGCAGCGCAGCTCAAAGCCAAAAGAGACGCGAAAGGGTGGGAAGCGACCCTCAAGAGCGTCGCAGCCCGCCACCGCCGCGAAGGCCATACCCACAGCCTGCTGGTTCAGGACAGCGACGCCGGCTTCGTCTTTGCCGCGCTTGTACCCTGCGAGGCGATCCCGGCGATCTGGGAGAGACAGCGCGCGGTCAGCGCGGACCTTCTGGAGCGCGGCCTTGGCGGCAATCTGAGCGCAAACCACGCCGCCAACGGGTCCAGTCCGTCGCTGTGGCTTCAGGACGATCGCTATCCCGCGACCCCGGCTGTGGCGCGCGTGATCTGGGAGTGGCCTGGCGTCGTCAATGTGCTCGCGCTGCCCAGGACGGATTTTGCCGACGCGGGGACCGACACGCTCGACGATCTTCCCGTGTCGGGCGGCGATATGGGCCGGGATGGCGCTGCACAGCGCGCGCAGGTGGTGCGTTCGGGCTATCCGCGCGATGCCAGGGTTCGCGAAGCCGTCGCGCGGCGCGCGGCCGGACAGTGTGAACGGGATAGCTGTGGGACCCGGCGCAGCTACCCGGGCTTTCTCGATGTCCATCACATTCTGGGGATCGAGGTCAGCGACCGGGTGTGGACGTGCGTGGCGCTTTGTCCCAACTGCCACCGCGAGGCACATTTCGCGCCCGACCGGGACGCTATAAATGCGCAATTGCGCGCCTTTGCGGCGCAGTTCGCCTGATGACCGAGCGGGAGGGACTGTGGGTGTCGGCCGACGAGGCCGAGGACGTCGCCGGATCGCTTCGGCACGCGCTGCGTGCCGCGCAATTCACGGAAGAAGACCCGCAGGCATGGAAATGGGTGCTGCTCGCATTGCACTCGGCCTTGCAGGGGGCATGTGTATGCCATCTGACGACCACCGCCGCGCCGATCGGCGCCGTCACCGAGCGCAATGCAGGCGAATGGCTCGACTATTTCACAGCCTTGCGCACCGACCCGAATGCGAAGTCGCCCAAGACCTATCTCATGGCATTGCCCGATCTCATGAAGGCGATCCGCAAGCCGCGCTCGGCAGGTGACGGGCTGAATGAAGTTGGTATTACCCTGAGTGACGCCGAACTGGCCTGGCTTCGGCGTATCCATGACGAGGTTCGCAACCAGTTCGTGCATTTCGAGCCGATGGGCTGGTCGCTCGAGGTGAGCGGCGTCCCCGCCATTGGTCAGCTCATCGCACGCGTCATTGGCGAGATGCTCGAGATGGGATGGGCGTTCCGTCATCTCGGCGCCGACAACCGGTCGGCGCTGCGCGCGGATCTGGCGCGCCTGTCGTGCGAGGACTGGGCACCTGTGACTGACCCCGGCGCGCAGAGCGACCGCCTCGACTTCTGAAATGGGGACGGGGTCCGCTTCGCACGCTCGCGAAGC
>NZ_JBNNOB010000202.1:0-4322 GCF_050274375.1 Sphingomonas sp. NPDC019816 | reverse complement strand
GGGGAGGGCAGGCCCCAAGCGATGGTCTCTGCGAGGCTCCCTGCCCTCCCCCGACCCCTCCCGCCTGCGGGAGGGGAGAAAGAAGAAGGCGGGAGGGCCTCTCCCCTCAAAAATCGACCGCCACGCCCTTCAACTCCCAATCCCCGTAGCGCACCGGGTTCTTCCCCAACGGATCGCTGTCCGGCTCCGACTTGGCCTCGGGTTCCGGCACCGGCGGGTTGGGCGAGAGATAGGCGGGCGGCTTCACATGGTCGGGGCGCTGGCCCATGGGCGGTCCTTTCGACTAAGGGGCGGATATATCGCAGCCCATGTCGGGGCTGACAGGAGTTTTGCCAAGTGACACGTCCTCCCCAATCGCCGACCCGTGGCCGCCCCGATCGTCGCGGTGGTGGCCCCAAGGGCGAGGACCGGCGCGGGCGGCAGCAGCGCCCGACCGAGCCGCTGGGCACCGCCGCCCGCCGCGCCGCGATCCGGCTGCTCGACGCGGTGCTGCGCCGGGGTGAGCCGCTGGAGGCCGCGCTCGCCTCGGCGACGCGCGCGCTGGCGGGGGGACCGGACCGGGGCCTGGCGCATGCCATCGCCGCCGAGACGCTGCGCCGCCTGCCCGATCTCGACGCGCTGATCGACTCGGCGACCAAGCGGCGCCTGCCCGACGATGCCAAGGCGCGGTTCGCGCTGCGCATCGCGCTCGTCCAGGTGCTGGCGCTGGGGACGCCGCCGCACGCCGCGATCGCGACCGTGTTGCCGCTGGTCGATGGCGGCCCGCGCAAGCTGGTGCACGGCGTCTTCAGCACGATCACCAAGAGCGGCGTCCTGCTCCCCGAAATCCCCGCGCTGCCCGACGCCACGGAAGCACGCTGGGAAGCCAATTGGGGTGAGGAGATGGTCGAGGCCGCCGCCCATGCCATCGCCGCGCCGCCGCCGCTCGACCTGACGCTGGCCGATCCCGCCGCGACCGAGGAATGGGCGGAAAAGCTGGGCGGGGTCAGCCTGCTGCCCGGCCATGTCCGTTTGCCGTCGGGTAATTCGGTGATGGAATTGCAGGGCTTCGACGAAGGCGCCTGGTGGGTGCAGGACCTCGCCGCCTCGATCCCCGCGCGCCTGTTGGGCGAGGGGAAGGGGCATGTGCTCGACCTGTGCGCCGCGCCGGGGGGCAAGACCCTGCAACTCGCCGCCGCCGGCTGGACCGTCACCGCGATCGACCAGTCCGAAGCCCGCCTCGCGCGGCTGAACGAGAATCTGGAGCGCACAGGCCAATCGGCCGAGGTCGTCACCGCCGACCTGCGCGAATGGGCGCCCAAGGAGCAGGCCGACGCGATCCTGGTCGACGCGCCGTGCAGCGCCAGCGGCATCTTCCGCCGCCACCCGGATGTCCTCTACCGCGTCCGCCCCGCGATCGTTGCCGAGATGGCCGAGTTGCAGCGCGTCATCCTGGCCCGCGCCGCCGACTGGCTGAAGCCCGGCGGCCATATGGTCTATGCCACCTGCTCGCTGGAGCCCGAGGAAGGCGAGGCGCAGATCGTCGCCTTCCTGGAGGCGCGCCCCGATTATGCGCTGGTCCCGATCACGGGCGACTGGCCGGGCATCACGACCAATGGCACGATCCGCACCCTGCCGACGATGCTCGCGAAAGAAGGGCGGCTCGACGGGTTCTTCATTGCGATGCTGCAACGCAAAGGCTGACTTGGGCGCGATATGACGTTAAGGACGAATGCCATGCTCCCGGTCCGTATCGCTCCCTCCATCCTGTCCGCCGATTTCGCCAAGCTGGGCGAGGAAGTCCGCGCCATCGACGCCGCCGGCGCCGACTGGATTCATATCGATGTGATGGACGGGCATTTCGTGCCCAACATCACCATCGGCCCGGCGGTGGTGAAGGCATTGCGCCCGCACACGACCAAGCCGTTCGACGTGCATCTGATGATTTCGCCGATCGACGCCTATCTCGACGCCTTTGCCGAGGCGGGTGCGGACACGATCACCGTGCACCCGGAGGCGGGGCCGCACATCCATCGCACCATTCAGCATATCAAGGGGCTGGGCAAGCGCGCCGGCGTCGTCCTGAACCCCGGTACGCCGGCCAAGATGCTGGATTACCTGATCGACATGGTCGACCTGGTCCTGGTGATGAGCGTGAATCCCGGCTTCGGCGGGCAGAGCTTCATCGAGAGCCAGCTCAAGAAGATCGCCGCGATCCGCAAGATGATCGACCATTCGGGCCGCGCCATCGATCTGGAGGTCGATGGCGGCGTCGACCCGCACTGGGCCAAGCGCTGTATCGAGGCGGGCGCAGATGCACTGGTCGCGGGGACGGCGGCCTTCCGGGGCGGGCCAGGGCAGTACGCCGCCAACATCGCCGCCCTGCGCGGCTGATCGGAATGCGCGAAGCGACGGACGGCGGCGCGACCGCGCAGGGCGCCGACGGTATCGAGGAAGGCAAGCGGCTGGTCCGTGTCGGCGGCGGCGGGCTGTCGCTCGCCGACCGGTTGAGCGAGCATCTCCACCGGCTGACCTGGCGCACCCCGCTCCATTCGCTGCGGCTGAAGGGGCGGCATCCGCTGAAGCTGATGGCGGTGCCCGAGGACCCGGTGCTGGGCGATATCGAGCGCGGCCATGCCCTGCTCGGCGGCGTCCTCGACTGGCGCGGCGAGGAGCGGGGCGTCGAATCGATCGATTTCGCCCATCCCGACTGGTCGAGCGGCTTCGCCGACCATCTGCACAGCTTTGCCTGGCTGCGCGATCTGTCGACCGTCGCGACGCGCGCGCAGGGTGCGCCGATCGCCGAGTACCTCATGGGCCGCTGGCTCGATGCCTTTGCCGAGACGGTCGATGCCACCGCCTGGCGGCCCGACCTGTGGGGGCGGCGCATCCTGTTCTGGACCGCGCATGCGCCTTTGATCCTGTCGTCGACCGATCTCGTCTATCGCTCGCGCGTGCTCAACACGATGGCGCGCGGGGCCCGGCATCTCGATCGCGGTGCGGACAAGGCCCCGCCGGGCGTCGCGCGGATCGCGGCATGGTGCGGGGTCGTTGCGGCGGGCCTGTTGCTGGCGGGCGGCGATCCGCGTCAGGCGTTCGGCGAGGCGGGGTTGAACCGTGCCCTCGACAGCGGACTGTTCGCGGACGGCGGCGTCATCGCGCGCAGCCCGGCGGTGCAGCTCGATGCGGTCATGCTGCTGACCATGATGCGCGAGGTCTATGATGCGCGCGGACTGGTCTTCCCGGAGCATTTCCAGGCGCGGCTGCAGAAGATGATCTCGGCGCTGCTCGGCGTGATGCATGGCGACCGGTCGCTGTCGAGCTGGCAGGGCGCGGGGCCGGAGACGCCCGAGCGGATCGCGGCGGTGATCGAGGCCTCCGGCGTGCGTACCCGGCCGCTGCGCCAGGCGGGCGACTGGGGCTATCAGCGGCTGGCGGCGGCGCAGACCGTGCTGGTCATGGACGCCGCTCCCCCGCCGATCGCCCGCGCGATCGAGGGTGGCTGCGCTTCGACGCTGGCGTTCGAGTTTTCGGACGGCGCGCAGCGGATCGTCGTCAATTGCGGCGGCGCGAATGCGACCGTGGCGCAGGTGCCCGCCAGCCTGGCGCATGGCCTGCGCACCACGGCGGCACATTCGACGCTGACGCTGGGCGACAGCAACTCCACCGCGATCCATGCCGACGGCACGCTGGGACGCGGCGTCGCCCAGGTCGAGCTGAGCCGCCAGGAATCGGACGCGGCCAGCCGGATCGAGGCGAGCCATGACGGCTATGTCCGCCGCTATGGCTTCACCCATCGCCGCCAACTGCTGCTGACCGGCGACGGGCGCGAATTGCGTGGCGAGGATGCGCTGTTGCCGGAAGGGCGCAAGCGGCAGGCGGGCAGCACCAACTTCGCGCTTCGCTTCCACCTCGGCGACGGGGTCGAGGCGATGGTGACGGCCGAGAGCGGTCAGGCGATCCTGCGGCTCGACGACGGGGCGCTGTGGCAGTTCCGTTGTCGCGGGGGCACGCTGGCGATCGAGGAATCGCTCTGGATCGACGGCACCGGGCGTCCGGTCGCGACGCAGCAGCTGGTCGTCACGGGCGAAACGCCGGCGGGCGGCGCGCATGTCAGCTGGGCGTTCAAGCGGGCGCTTTAAAAGAGATTGTTCGCGCGGAGGCGCGGAGGACGCAGAGATGATTGGCCTGCCGCACGTGTAGGATTCCTCTTAAGTCTTTGCTGATCTGAGCGGCTTGCCAAGGGAACAAACCCCTCCGCGTTCTCCGCGCCTCCGCGCGAACCTATAAAATCCTCCCCGGCACGGGGAGGGGGACCACCCGAAGGGTGGTGGAGGGGGAGC
>NZ_JBNNOB010000201.1:0-4371 GCF_050274375.1 Sphingomonas sp. NPDC019816 | reverse complement strand
TGAAGAAGATGCGGCCGAAATGATCGCGGTCGGGAAACACCTCCGCCTGATGCGGCAGGTTCGCGCCGCCGCTGTCGACGAGGTAGATGCAGGGCAGCCGGTTCTCCAGCGCGATCTCCTGCGCGCGGAGATGCTTCTTCACGGTCAGCGGAAAATAGGTGCCGCCCTTCACGGTCGCGTCATTGGCGACGATCATCACCTGGCGGCCATGCACCCAACCGATCCCGACGATCAGCCCCGCGCCAGGGACCGCATCGTCGTACAGGCCGTTCGCGGCCAGCTGACCGATTTCCAGGAAGGGCGAACCGGCGTCGAGCAACTGCTCCACCCGGTCGCGGGGGAGGAGCTTGCCGCGTGACACATGCCGATCACGCGAGGCTTCGCTGCCGCCAAGCCCGGCTTGCGCCACATCGGTGCGGAGGCGCTCGGCCAGGGCGCGATTATGATCGGCATTGGCCCGGAAACCCGCATCGTCGCGCGCGATACGTGTGGGAAGAACCGCACCCATCACTTCACCCCAAGGCTCATTGCGCCACCTTTTCCAGCTTGCCGATCAACTCGCGGCCGATCAGCATCCGGCGAATTTCGTTGGTGCCGGCCCCGATATCGAGCAGCTTGGCATCGCGCGCGAAGCGCTCGACCGGCCAATCCTTGGTATAGCCCGCCCCGCCCAGCGCCTGGATCGCCTCCAGCGACACCTTCACCGCATTCTCGCTAGCAAGCAGGATCGCGCCCGCCGCGTCGAACCGCGTCGTCCGCCCGGCGTCGCAGCTCCGCGCCACCGCGTAGACGTACGCGCGCGCCGAATTGAGCGCGACATACATGTCGGCGATCTTGGCCTGGATCAGCTGGAACTCGCCGATCGCCCGGCCGAACTGGCGGCGTTCGCGGACGTAAGGAACCACCACATCGAGGCATGCCTGCATGATGCCCAGCTGAATACCCGCCAGCACCGCGCGCTCATAGTCCAGCCCGCTCATCAGCACGCCGACGCCGCCGTTTACCGGCCCCATCACCTGCGCATCGCCCACGAAACAGTCGTTGAAGACCAGTTCGGCGGTGGGGCTGCCGCGCATACCCATCTTGTCGATCTTCTGGCCGATGGAGAACCCGGCCATGTCCTTTTCGATCAGGAAGGCGGTGATCCCCCGGCTCCCCTCGCCCGTCTTGGCATAGACGACCAGAGTCTCGGCATAGGCCGCGTTGGTGATCCAGAATTTGGTGCCGTTCAGCACCCAGCCGCCATCGGCCTTCACCGCGCGCAGCTTCATCGAGACGACGTCGGAGCCCGCCGACACTTCCGACATGGCCAGGCTGCCGACATGCTCGCCCGAGATCAGGCCGGGCAGATATTTCGCCTTCTGCTCCGCATTGCCCCAGCGGCTGATCTGGTTGACGCAAAGGTTGGAATGCGCGCCATAAGACAGGCCCAATGAGGCCGAGGCGCGCGACACTTCCTCTATCGCGACGACATGCTCCAGATAGCCCAGGCCCAGCCCGCCATCGGCTTCGGCGACGGTGATGCCGTGCAGGCCCAGCGCGCCCATGTCGGGCCAAATGTCACGGGGAAACCAGTCCTCGGCGTCCATACGCGCGGCCAGCGGCGCGATCCGGTCGGTCGCGAAACGGCGCGTCGCCTCGCGGATCATGTCCGCACTTTCGCCAAGCGCGAAGTCGAAATCGTCGATCATGTCCTCTCCAACACGGCCCTTTGAGTCCGTTGCGCAGCCTTAACCGGATATTGCCCGAACGCGCAATCTTTGTTCCCGGACCCGCCATCCGCGCCGGAATTTTTGAAGTAACGACTTAATCTCTATCATTTGCATGTGTCCTGGAAACCCGGCATGGAAAGGCCGGTGAGGAAAGTCCGACCCTGATGGCCACGCGCCCCGTCGAGACCGATCCGGGCCACGACATCACGGCCTGCGATCGGGAACCCATTCATATACCCGGCGCGATCCAGCCGCATGGGCTGTTGCTGGTGGCGGAGGCGGACAGCCTGACGGTCATCGCCGGTGCCGGCGCTATCGAGGAGCGGCTGGCGCCTGAATGGCTGGGCGTGCCACTCGGTGCCTTGCTGGGCGCGGAGGTCGGCGACATGCTGGCGGCGATGCCGGCCGGTCCCGGGTCGGTCACCACGACCCGGCCGGTCCCGGGCGTCGGCGAGATGTTCGCCGCGACCGCGCACCGGCTGGGAACGGACCGCCTGCTCGTCGAGCTGGAGCCGGCGCTGGCCGATACGCCTTGGGGCGCAGGCAGTCCGCTCAGTTGGCTCGACGCCGCGGCGACCAGCTTCGAGCGGACCGGCGACCTGCAAAGCCTGTACGAACGCGCCGCCACGACCTTCCGCATGTTGACCGGGTTCGACCGGGTGATGCTGTACCGGTTCCTCGACGACGATTCGGGGCGCGTCGTGGCGGAGGCATGCGCGCCGGGGCTCCATTCCTTCCTGCACCACCACTTCCCCGCCTCGGACATCCCGAAACAGGCGCGCGCGCTGTATATCCGCAACCGGACGCGCAGCATCCCGGATGCGGGCTACGTCCCCGCGCCGCTGCGCCCCGCCGGGTTCGAAACCCTCGACCTGAGCGATGTGGGCCTGCGCAGCGTGTCGCCGGTGCATGTCCGCTATCTGGGCAATATGGGGGTGGCCGCCTCCGCATCGATCTCGATCGTGAAGGACGGGCTGCTGTGGGGCATGATCGCATGCCATAACATGACCCCGCGCCGCCTGTCGCCCGATCTGCGCGCCGCCGCCACGACGCTTGCCAGCGGCCTTGCCCGCCAGATCCGTGCCAAGGAAGAGGCGGAGGTCTACCGCGAACGCTTCCGCCTGCGCGCCGCCGAAGACGGCATCGTGCCGCGCATTGCCGGGTTCGGCGATGTCGTGCCCGGTATCCGCCGCCTGTTGCCCGATCTGATGGCGATGATGAACGCGTCGGGCTTCGCGCTGGTCGAGAACGGCCGAGTGCACAGCCATGGCGCCTGTCCGCCGCCGCTGGCCATCCTGGAAGTCGCGCAATGGGCGCTGACGCGCGGGGGCGGCGATCTCTACTCGACGCACGAACTGGGCGCCATCATGCCCGATTCCGATGCGCTGGCGGCCACGGCGAGTGGCCTGCTGGCGCTGCCGCTGGTCGATGGCGGTCTCAGCCTGTTGTGGTTCCGCGCCGAGCACATTGAGGAAGTCGAATGGGCCGGCAACCCGCACAAGTCGGTCGCGCTGCGCCCCGACGAGACGCTGACCCCGCGCGCATCCTTCGCCAGCTGGAACGAGATCGTGCGCGGCCGTGCGCGCCGCTGGACACTGGAGGAGATCGAGGCGGCGCACCGCCTGCGCCGGGCGCTGCACGACGCGTTCCAGAACAGCCGACTGCGCGGATTGAACGCCACGCTTCAGCGGACGCTCGACGACAAGGATCTGCTGCTTCAGCAGAAAGACGTGCTGATGAAGGAGGTGGACCACCGCGTCCAGAACAGCCTCCAGCTCGTGTCCTCCTTCCTCGCGCTTCAGGCCAAGGCGGCGAGCGACGCGCATGTCCGCGAACAGCTGACCGAGGCGCAGGCGCGGCTTTCGGCGGTGGCGCTCGTCCATCGCCGCCTGTACCGCGACGATCAGATCCAGACGATCGACCTCGCCCGCTATCTGGAGGAACTGGTCGGCGACATGAAGCACTCGCTCGGCGCGGATTGGGGGTCGCAGATGCGGCTCGATCTGGCGCCGGTCCTGATGCCCACCGATCGCGCGATCAATCTGGGCCTGGTCACGACCGAGCTGATCATCAACGCCACCAAATACGCCTATGACGGTGCGGTAGGGCCGGTGACGATAAGCCTCGAACAATATGGCAACCGCCTGCGCCTGATCGTCGCCGATCAGGGACGCGGGCGGACGGACGAGCCCGTGGGCGACGGCCGTGGCTTCGGCAGCCGGATGATGGCGGCGATGATGCAAAGGCTGTCCGGGTCGATCGAATATGACGACAACCAACCGGGACTGAGGGCGATCGTCACCGCGCCGATCGCGGATTGAGGGGGTGTCCCGCCGCGGCGGGGCCCATGCAGGAAGCCGAAGGAAACGCCCCAAACCCCCGTTCAGCCTGAGCGAAGTCGAAGGCCACGGGACTGACCTGAAACACCCTCACCTTTCCGGCCCTCCAGGCCTCCCTCCCTCTCCCGCCAGGTGGGGGGTGTCGGGTGAACAATGGGGGGGGTTGTTAACCCGACACTGGGCCCGCTCCCGATAGCGCGTAGGGTGAAAGTGTTATAGCAGGATGACATGAAATGAACCCACCCTCCCCTTCAGGGGAGGGGCCGGGGGTGGAGCGCTTCCACAGGCGGGCGATTCGCGGCGATGCCCCACCCCAGCCC
>NZ_JBNNOB010000200.1:0-4377 GCF_050274375.1 Sphingomonas sp. NPDC019816 | reverse complement strand
GGGCGCGCGGCGCGTAATGTCGACGGGCGCGTGATCCTCTATGCCGACCGGATCACCGGATCGATGGAGCGCGCCATGCTGGAAACCTCGCGGCGTCGCGAGAAGCAGATGGCGTATAACACCGAACACGGCATCACGCCGCAGACGATCCGCCGCCAGATCGGCGACATCATCGCCCATGTGGCGTCGGGCGATCAGGTGACGGTGCCGATCGACGAGGACCGCCCGCACATGGTCGGCCACAACTTACGCGCCTATATCGAGGAACTCGAAAAGAAGATGCGCAAGGCCGCCGCCGACCTCGAGTTCGAGGAAGCGGGCCGGTTGCGCGATGAGATCCGCCAGCTGGAGAATGAGGAGCTGGGTCTGCCGGTGCATGAGCAGAAGGCGCCGATCATGGGCCGCTCCAACGAGGGCAAGCCGGGGACGCGCAAGACGCGGTTCGGAAAGAGCAAGAAGTTCGCGAGTGGGCGGAAGGCGAATTGATCGTTGGGGGTGGGCTGCTTGGCGGTGGCCCTCCCCCATCCCCTCCCGCCTGCGGGAGGGGTGCGTTACCGGGCGACCGTCAGGGCGCTACCTTCGAAGGAATTCTGCCAGTGCCTCGGGCACGCCCCTCCCGCAAGCGGGAGGGGATGGGGGAGGGAACGCCCCAAAGGCTACCCTGCGAAACCTCACCCCAAATCCAAATTCTCCGTCCCCACCCCATAATAGCCCGCGACGCGGTCGGCATAAGCCTGATCGAACACCGGCGCGTTGTTCGCCCAGCTCGGCCCGCCCTCCAGCAGACGGCGGTCGACGGTGATCACATATTGATCGCCCACCGGATCGAACTGCAACAGGCTGAACGGCACGGGATAGAAGCTCTTGCCCATGCCCAGGAATCCGCCCAGCGCCAGTACGGCATGGGTCGCACGGCCCGAGCGCTTGTGGACCATGAAGGCATGGACGCTGCCGATCGAATCGCCGTCACGGCTTTCCAGCTTCAACGTGCCGGACACCGTCGACTGGACGAGGATCAGGGTGGGCGTGTCGTGATCAGCCATAATTAACCTCCGTTTAGACGGCTGAACCCGTTGCCCGTGCCAGCGGTTCCGATGCCCGCCGCCCCGGCACGGCCCGTCGCAGCGCGGGGTTGAGCCCTTCCCGCCGCTCGCTCATAGGCTGGGCGCGATGCGTCGCCTGTCCTTTACCCCGCTTGCCTCGACTTTGGTCCTGGCCACCGCCCTTACCGGCTGTATCCCCGCCACCACGCCGCCCCAGGCGCCACCGCCCGTGAAGCAGCCCCCCCGTCCCGCCCCGCCCGCGCCGCGTCCGGTGCTGGGGAGCGACTGGCGCGACTGGCCGCTGACGCCGGGCGACTGGCGGTATCAGCGGACGGCGCAAGGCTCGGCCTCGACATACGGTGTGGCGGGCGCGCCCCGGCTGACCCTGTCGTGCAACCTGCGCAACCGCTCGGTGCGCCTGGGCCGCCCGGGATCGGTCGCGGGCAGCTGGACGATCCGCACGTCGAGCACAGTGCGCAACGTCGCCGCGCAGGCCGGGGCTGCCGGGGCCGAACTGGTGCTGGCCGCCAATGATCGACTGCTCGACGCCATGGCGTTCAGCCGGGGCCGCTTCACGATCGAACAGGCCGGCCAGCCGCCGCTGGTCATCCCGGCCTATGCCGAGATCGGGCGCGTGATCGAGGATTGTCGGGGCTGACCCCGCTCGATCCGGCGGGCGCAAGATGCTCGGCCAAACATCGTTGCATTACAAGTCTTGTTTATTGGCTTTCGCCTACGCACATTGGCTTTGCGCACTTTGAAAGGGCGCATTGGCTTTAACTAGCGAAAGGAGGTGATCCGATGTCTCATGGTTCAGCAAGGGGGTCGGTTCAGTTCGTTCGGGGGGCCGGTCTCTGACATCGACGGGCGCGTCGCGGGGGGTATTCTCCCCCAATCAACGGTCGCGTCTGATGTCTTGAGGCCCGCATGGTCTCCCGGGCTGGAGCTCTCCGGCCGCTGACCATGTTTAGGGGTTGCCGGGGCCGTCGCGATGACGTCCCGGCAGCCTCTTTTCATTTGGGGGCAACGCCCTCCCACCTATCCCCGACCCCACCCTCCGTTCAGCCTGAGCGAAGTCGAAGGCCACGGGATTCCCTATCTTCCATCGCCTTGTCGGCCGTCGTCGGTACGTGGCCTTCGACTTCGCTCAGGCTGAACGGGGTTCGGGATGACGGTGGTGAGCCTCGTCTCCACGTATTATTCCAGTAATACACTTGAACCCCGCGCCCATCCCCTCCACACTAGCGGCAAGGCATTTGGAGACTGAACGCATGGCCACGACCGCCGACACCGTAACCGCGGATAAAGGGCTGACGCTGACGCCGCCCGATCCCGTGCCGACGGTGGCGCCCGCCCAGGCCGCCGGGCTGGTGCCCGTGGACGACAAGACGCGCAGCCAGCTGGAGCAGAAGGTCGACGGCTTCGTCGCCGAACTGATCGCGCAGGACGTGAACAGCCCCGAATTCGGCCGCCGCGTCGACGCGATCACCGCCATGGGGCAAAAGGAAATCCGCGAGGCCGCCAGCCAGTCCAACCGCTTCCTCGACCGGCCGGTCAAGGCGATGGATGGCGAGACCGGGGTGGGCAAGGACCTGACCGAGTTGCGCCGCGTCGTCGAAAGCCTCGACCCGGGCAAACAGGGTAATCTCTCCGCGCCGCGCAAGCTGCTCGGCATCCTGCCCTTCGGCAACAAAATGCGCGACTATTTCGACGGCTATCGCTCGTCGCAGACGCATATCGCCGCGATCCTCAAGAGCTTGTCTTCAGGCCGCGAGGAGTTGCTGATGGACAATGCCGCGATCGATACCGAGCGCGCGAACCTGTGGTCGGCGATGGGCCGGCTGGAACAGATGATCCATCTGTCCAAGACGATGGATGCCAAGCTGGAGGATACGGCGAACGAGCTGGATCATACCGATCCCGCCAAGGCCAAGGCGATCCGCGAGACGGCTTTATTCTACACCCGCCAGCGGACCCAGGACCTGCTGACCCAGATGGCGGTCACCGTGCAGGGCTATCTGGCGCTCGATCTGGTCAAGAAGAACAATGTCGAGCTGGTGAAGGGCGTCGACCGCGCCTCGACCACCACCGTCTCGGCGCTGCGCACCGCCGTCACCGTGGCGCAGGCGCTGGCGAACCAGAAGCTGGTGCTGGACCAGATCACCGCGCTCAACTCGACGACCGCCAACATCATCGATTCGACCGGCAAGCTGCTGCGCAGCCAGACCGCGCAGATTCACGAGCAGGCGGCGGCCTCGACCATTCCGCTGGAGACGCTGCAACGCGCCTTCCAGAATATCTATGACACAATGGACGCGATCGACAGCTTCAAGCTGAAGGCGCTCGATTCGATGAAGACCACGGTCAACACGCTGGGCCAGGAGGTCGAGAAGTCGAAGGGCTATATCGCCCGGGCCGAGGGCGCGCAGAACCCACAGCTGACCGGCGGGTCGGCCGCTTCCTCGTTCAAGCTGGAGGCATTGTAAGCCGGTGACCACCCCCCGGTCGAACGAGGTCGATGCCCAGATCGAGCGTGCGCGCGAAGTGATGGCGCGCATCTCGCAGGATTATCGCGGAACCGCGCAGGTGGCGGTCAAGCGCGTCCGGCGCCAGGCGCGCTCGGTGATGCGCCGGGTGATCCTGATCGCCATCGCCAACGCCGCCATCCTGATCGCGGCGATGGTGACGGGCCTGATCCTGCCCGGCGGCATCGGCATTTTCGGCGCGCTGGCGGCGATGCTGCTGATGCTGGCGGTGACGCTGATGATCGCGCTCGCCCCCGCCCCGCGCGCGCCCAGCCCCGCCAAGCTGGCGCAGGTCGACATCAAGGCGCTGCCCGGCCAGACCGAACGCTGGCTGGAGGCGCAGCGCCCGCGCCTGCCCGCGCCCGCCGTCACGCTGGTCGACCGGATCGGCCAGCGGCTGGAGACGCTGTCGCCGCAGCTCGCCGCCGTCGACAACGACACGGTCGAGGCGATGGAGGTCCGCCGCCTGATCGGCGAGCAGCTTCCCGCCTTCCTGCGCGATTACGAACGCGTGCCCGAACCGCTGCGCCGCGTCGAGCGCAACGGGCGGACGCCGGACGCGCAGTTGGTCGATGGCCTGAAGCTGATCGAGCAGGAGATCGGCGACATGACCCAGCGACTGGCGCAGGCCGATCTGGACAGCCTGTCGACGCGTGGCCGTTATCTGGAAATGAAGTATCGCGAGGAAAAGACCGAATGAGCAGGCTGGCAGCGGTGCTGGCTATGCTCTGAGGGTTGGGACGTGGCCTTCGACTTCGCTCAGGCTGAACGGGCCGGGGGATGGCTCCCAAACTCCGTTCAGCCTGAGC
>NZ_JBNNOB010000199.1:0-4450 GCF_050274375.1 Sphingomonas sp. NPDC019816 | reverse complement strand
GACGATCATCACGTCCGACTGGCGCGGTGACGCGCGCGGCGCGGCGCCGAAGCGCTCCATGTCATAACGCGGCATGTTGACGTGGATCATCTCCACCGCGCAGCACGCCAGACCGAAGGTCATCCACCAGAGCGAGCCGGTGCGCGCCCATTGGAACAGCTCCTCGGTCGAGGTGACGAGGAAGCCCTTGTCGGTCAGTTCGCCGTTCAGCCCGTCGAAAAAGCCCTGATCGGGCTGGATGAGGGCCTGGCCGTCATGCACGGCTCCGCCATGGGCCTGCGGCTTGAACTCAACCGGACCGGAGTGAAGATTTACTCCCAATCCAACGCTCCCTTCTTCCACGCATAGACGAGACCCAGCGCGAGCTCGCCGATGAAGATCATCATCGAAAACCAGGCAGTCCAGCCGAGGCTGAAGACACTGACCGCCCAGGGGTACAGAAACGCCGCTTCCAGATCGAAGATGATGAACAGGATGGCGACGAGGTAGAAACGCACGTCGAACTGGCTGCGCGGGTCTTCGAACGCGGGGAAGCCGCATTCATATTCGGACAGCTTCTGCTCATTGGGCTGGTGCGCACCGGTCAGGCGCGCGACGAGCATCGGCAGAAACACGAAGGCCGTCGACAGTGCCAGGGCAACGCCCAGGAACAGGAGGATCGGCAGATATTGCGACAGATCGACCAAGTTTTTCTCTCGCAGATGCGGAACTGGATGCGGACGGCTTTAGGCCGATGGGTCGGCTGGAGCAAGCCAGCGGAGCCATGAGAATGAATCGCAAATGAACCGCGCCATTCATCCCATCCGCCAGGATTTCAGATGGTATCTGAGGGGCTTGAGCGCAATGGCGATCCGCCATCGCGCTCGAAATCCCTCAAAAAACCTTAACGGAGCGCGTTCGCCAGCAGCTTGTGCAGCTTGGAATGCAGACCCTCATTGGCGGCCAGATACTCGCCACGCTCGAGCGACTTGTCGCTGCCACGGAAATCGCTGACGAAGCCGCCGGCCTCGCGGACGAGCAGCATGCCCGCGGCCGCGTCCCAAGGCTTCAGGCCCGACTCCCAGAAGCCGTCATAGCGGCCCGCCGCGACCCAGGCGAGGTCGAGCGCGGCCGACCCGAAGCGACGGATACCGGCGACCTGCGGCGCGATCGCACCGAAAATACGGCTCCACTGGACGAAATCGCCATGCCCCAGGAACGGGATGCCGGTGGCGATCAGCGCTTCCGACAGATCGCGGCGCGACGACACGCGCAGGCGGCCGTCCTGCAACCACGCGCCCCGGCCCTTTTCGGCCCAGAAGCTCTCGTCGGTCAGCGGCTGATAGATCAGGCCGGTGGTGACTTCGCGCTTGCCGTTCGCCAGCGGCTCCTCGACCGCGATCGAGATGGCGAAGTGTGGGATGCCGTGCAAGAAGTTCGAGGTGCCGTCGAGCGGGTCGATGATGAAGCGTGGCTTGGACGGATCGCCCTGGATCTCGCCGCCCTCTTCCATGAGGAAGTTCCAGTCGGGGCGCGCCTTCTTGAGTTCCTCGAAGACGGTTTCCTCGGCGCGCTTGTCGGCCATCGACACGAAGTCGGCGGGACCCTTGCGGCTGACCTGGAGGTGCTGAACCTCGTTGAAGTCGCGGCGGAGACGCGGGGCGGCCTTGCGCGCGGCGCGTTCCATGATGGTGAGAAGCCCGGAGTGCGAGGCCATGATCGTCCTTTCGATCGCGCCGCTGCTTGCCCAGGGCGCTCAAAATTGAAAAGGCCCGCCGCGAACGACGGGCCGGGACGGCGGATGACGGGGTCGCGCTTACATCGCGCCGGTCATCCGCCGATCGTCATCAGTCCGCGCGGCGGACGTAGGTCTGTTCGTACACGTCGACGACGATGCGCGTGCCGCTGGCGATGTGCGGCGGCACCATCACGCGGACGCCATTGTCGAGGATCGCCGGCTTGTACGAGGACGAGGCGGTCTGCCCCTTCACCACGGCGTCGGCCTCGACGATGGTGGCTTCGATCTGGTCGGGAAGCTGGACCGAGATCGGCTTTTCCTCGTGCAGTTCCATCACGACATCCATGCCGTCCTGCAGGAACGCGGCGGCATCGCCCAGCAGGTCGCGCGGCAGCGTGATCTGCTCGTAGCTTTCCTTGTCCATGAAGGTCAGGTCGTCACCTTCCGCGAACAGGAACTGGAAGTCCTTGGTATCCAGGCGGACGCGCTCGACCGTCTCGGCGGAGCGAAAGCGGACGTTGGTCTTGCGGCCGTCGATGAGGTTCTTCATCTCGACCTGCATATACGCACCGCCCTTGCCGGGCTGGGTGTGCTGAATCTTCACGGCGCGCCAGATGCCGCCTTCATACTCGATGATGTTGCCGGGACGAATGTCCACGCCGCTGATCTTCATGGGTCTTCAACCTGCTGGAAAGAGCGAAGGACACCGGCGCGAGATACGCGACCCGGCTTCCTGTGTCGGCCGCTTTAACGCGAAGCGGTCTTTCCGGCAAGCAGCGGATAGGGGTCGACCGGCTCGCCCTGATACCAGCGGTCGCCGGCGCGCATCCAGCTGACCCCGAAATGCAGATGCGTATTGCCCGCCCCCGCATTGCCGGTATCGCCGATATAGCCGACCACCTGCCCACGGGCCACGCGCTGCCCCTCCGCCAGACCCGGCGCATAGCCTTTCAGATGCGCGTAATAGAGGCTCCAGCGCCGGTCGAGCGAGCGGATATACAGCGTATGGCCGCCGCGATCGCTATCGAACAGCTTCTCGATCGTGCCGTTCATCGCGGCGACGACCGGGGTGCCCGATGGCGCCATGAGGTCGATCCCCTGATGCGTGCGCTTGCCGCCCTCGCGCGGATCGCCCCAGTCGTGATGAAGCGACGCGACGGGATAATTGGCGATCGGCATCGCCAGCGCCGCCGCGCTGCCCGCCGCCGGCTGCTGCCGTGGCGCGGCCACTTCGGGTACGACCCCTTCGCCCGGGCCGAAGGACAGGATCGAGAGGAAACCGCCGACCCCGATCACGATCAGCGCCAGCATCACCCATCCGAAGCGCGATAGCGGCCCCCTGCCCCCGCTACGCCTCATTGCGAAGGCGCGGGCAGGCTGTGCGAAGGGGCGTACCGGGGATCGAGCGTCATGCCGTGCGCCGGAGCAGGCGTCGGATGGGTTGCCACGGCGACCAGCGCCATCGCCACGCCGCCAGCCATGGCGATTGCCAGTCTCTTCACGCCCACTCCTTGCGGTCGGTCATCTATCCCAACCTAAACGCGAATAGGCCGCGCTTGTTTCCCAAGCGCAACGGGCAAGCCGGTGGCGGTCAGCCCAGGACCTGGCCGAACGCCTGGATCGCGGCCGCTTCGTCGCCGCTCCACACCGCGCCCGACACCGCCAGGAAATCCGCACCCGCCTTCACCAACGGCGCGGCATTGGCCGGGGTGATCCCGCCGATCGCGACACAAGGCAGCTCGAACAGGGTCGACCACCAGGACAGGATCACCGGTTCGGGGCGATGCGTAGTGTCCTTAGTCGTCGTCGGATAGAAGGCGCCAAACGCGACATAATCCGCACCCGTCTCACCCGCCTCCATCGCGAGGTGGCGGCTGTCGTGACAGGTGATGCCGATCTGCACCGACGGCCCCAGCACGTCGCGCGCCTCGCGCGCATCGCCGTCATCCTGGCCCAGATGCACGCCGTCCGCGCCCAGCCGCTTGGCCAGGCTGATGCTGTCATTGACGATGAAGGCGACCTCACGATCGGCGCAGATGCGTTGCAGCGGCTCAGCCAGCTTGGCGGCGGCGTGCTGGTCCATGTCCTTGACGCGGAACTGGAAGGCCGCGACGGGGCCGGCATCGAGCGCGCGGGCGAGCCGGTCGGCGAAACCGCCGGTCACATCGCGCGGCGAGATCAGATAAAGCTGGCAGGGGGGCCGCCGCATGTCGCGCACAAAGGCGGAGGCGAAATTGGGATCGAGGGGACCCAGGGGATCGTCGTCAAGCGTCATGCCACTTCCCTAGCGCGTGACTGGCCTCGCGTCACCTGCCCGGCGCACCCGGCAAGTGGCGCGGAATGGGCGTCCCGGTTCCCCAACCGGAACGCCCAACCTTAGCAAGAACTTATTCTTCGTTCTTGTAGATCGCGATCAGCTTGTCGAGCATCGCCAGCGCTTCGTCACGCGGACGCTGGAAGGTGTTGCGGCCGATGATCGAGCCGTTGCCGCCACCGTCGCGAATGTCGCGCGCGTCCTGATAGACGGCATCGGCCCCCTTGGCGGCACCGCCCGAGAAGACGACGATGCGGCGGCCGGCGAAGCTCGACTGGACGACATGGGCGACCCGGTCGGACTGCTTCGACCAGTCGGTGCCCTCATAGACCTTCTTGGCCTCGGCCTGTTCGATATGGTCGCTGGGCAGCTTCGCCTTGATGATGTGCGCGCCGAGCAGCGCCGCCATGTGCGCGGCA
>NZ_JBNNOB010000198.1:0-4591 GCF_050274375.1 Sphingomonas sp. NPDC019816 | reverse complement strand
TGCGGCTGGACGGTATGTCGGCGTGCTCCAGCGCGTACACAGTGGCGGGTGCCTCGCTGCAGAGATAGTCGATCGCGTCCGGGTCGCCCAGCCAGTCCGACCCCGTGACTGTGTCGTATGTGTGCCAGGTCCAGTGGTCGGGACCCATATTGCCCAGCGAGGCGGCGATGCCGCCCTGCGCGGCGACGGTGTGGCTGCGCGTCGGGAACACCTTGGTGATGCAGGCGGTTTTCAGACCGGCCTCGGCAATGCCCATGGTGGCGCGCAGGCCCGAGCCGCCCGCACCCACGACGACGGCGTCATAGGTATGGTCGATGATCTTGTAGGCGGCAGCAGACATTATGCAGCGGCTCCGAAGGCGATCTTGAGGATCGAGAAGATGGCGATGGCGGCGGTCGTGAAGACGAACAGGTTCATGACGACGAGCAGCGCGACCCGGTTCTGGTCCTGCTCATAATCCTCGATCACGACCTGAAGGCCCAAGCGCATGTGATAGAAGACCGACGCGACCAGCATCACCATGGGGATGGCGGCCCAGGGGTTGGAAAGCCACAACCGCATCGCGGCATAGTCATAGGACGGCTGGCGCAGGATCGAGATCAGCAGCCAGACGACCAGCAGGAAGTTCGATCCCGCCGTCAGGCGCTGGTTGAGCCAGTGATGGGTGCCCGACTTGGCCGAGCCCAGGCCGCGCACGCGGCCGATCGCGGTTCCCGAACGCATCACTTGATCCCCAGATAGAGCCAGAAGGCGACCGTCATCACGACGGCGAAGACGATGGTGGCTTGCGCCTGACGCTTGTTCGACTTCAGCTCGAAGCCCGCGCCCACATCCATGAACAGGTGGCGGATGCCGTTCGCCATATGCTGGAACAGGCAGGCGGTCAGGCCGATGCCGACGATATAGCCGATGATGTTGAGCCGGCCCGATTCGACCGTGAAGACGTCACGGAACGTCGCATAGCTTTCCGGGCCGGCGGCGACGGCGGCCAGGAACCAGACGAGGAGGGCGGTGCCCACGGTCGCCATGCCCGTGCCGGTGGCGCGGTGCAGGATGGAGACCAGCATGTTGGGGCCCCATTTCCAGATCTGGAGGTGCGGGGAAAGCGGGCGTGCGGTGTTGCGGGCGGCCAAGGGCGGATCCTCGAACAGTCTAAAGTCGGGCTGGTTTGCGGATACGCCTATGGTGAAGACGCCGTCAGGATGCAAGCCAAGAGGCGATTTTGCATCGGGCCCGCCATGTGCCGCGCGCATCTGCCGACGGCGCTAACGCGGCTAACGCGGCTTTAACGGTTTTCCCGCCAAAGTCGCGCGCATCCAGTTCCGGTCTGCCTGAATCGGGGGAGCCACATTTTGAAGTCCGACCTGCCATCGTCCACGATCATCACCGCCGGGATCGATCTCGACGCCCGGATTCGCGCCTTTGACGGCGGGGACGGTTCGCTCATCCGGCTCGCGGCAGAGCTTTGGCCGCTGATCGAGCCGCATGTGGACGATGTGGTCGAGGCCTATTGGCAGCATTGGCGCGCCGCCAATCCGAATCAGCCCGAATGGACGCCGCTCGATCGCGAGCGGCAGCGCACGGCGGGGCGGACCTATCTCTATAATCGATTCTGCAATCTGGCGGGGCGCGAATGGGTCGAGTCGCTGGGGCGTTCGGTCGAGGCGGCTTTCGGGGCCGAGGTGCCGCCGATGAAGGTACTGGCCATGTCCTGTGCCAGCGACCGGGCCGCGCTCAAGGTGTTGCAGGAGGTGATCCCGATCGACGACCCGCGCCGCAGCGCGCTGATCGACACGCTCATGCGATTGTTCGGGATGGAGACCGAACTGACGGTGGAGCTGTTCAACGGCTATGAACGCTGGGCCACCGAGCGCGAGCGGGAAAGACTGGCGGGCGACTTCCGCAATGGAATTGCCACGGTGGTCGAGAATGCCACGGTCGAGGGCCGCGACTTGCGTCGCCAGGCGCAGGAGGCGTCGCTGTCGACGCGCGGCATGCTGGGCAAATCGAGTGAAGTCGCCGCCGCCGCCGAACAGTCGGCGGTCGCGATGCGCGAGGCGGCGCAGACCGCCGCCGGCCTGATCCGCGCGATCGAGGACGCCCGGACCGAGGTCGACCAGGCCGCCGACGTCGCCAACCGCGCCGCCGCGCAGGCAGGCCAGGCGGTCGGCATGTCCGAGATGCTGTCCGATCATGCCAAGTCGATCGAATCGATCCTGGGCCTGATCCGCGATATCGCCGGGCAGACCAATTTGCTGGCGCTCAACGCCACGATCGAGGCGGCGCGGGCGGGCGACGCTGGCCGGGGCTTCGCGGTCGTCGCGCAGGAGGTGAAGAGCCTCGCCAGCCAGACCGCACGGGCGACTGACGATATCGCCACCAAGATCGCCGCGATCCAGGCCGCGACCCGCTCCACGGTCGAGACCAACGCCTCGATCAAGGCGACGGTCCACGAGGTGCAGACCTCCGCCGAGCGCATCCGCTTCGCGATGGAGGCGCAGGCGCAGACGGTGACCGCCATCACGGCGGCCGTCGACGAGACCGCGCTCGCCGCCGACTCGATGTCGCACACGATCGCCGCAATCCGTGCCGATACCGAGAATGTCGCGCAGGAGATCGACCAGGTCGGACGCGGCTTCGAGAGCCTCGACACCCAATTGGGCGAGCTGAAGACCAGCGCCACCCAATTCGTCGCCCGCGTCGCCGCGTGACCTTGATTCCTCCCCTGAAGGGGAGGAATCAAGGTGCCGGTTGACGCCTCGGCCGCCGCCCGGCACGGCGGGGGACATGACGACGATATTGGTAACGGGCAGCAGCCGAGGCATCGGCGCGGCCATCGCATCGACTCTGGGCGAACTGCCCGACACGCGGGTCCTGGGCCATGGCACGCGCAGCGGTATCGCCGCCGACCTGGCGCAAGCGGACGCGCCCGCGCGGCTCTGGGCCGAGGCGCTGCAACAGGCGGGCGGCGCGATCGACGTGCTGGTCAACAATGCCGGCATCTTCGAGGCCAGCCCGCTCGATGCCGAAGACTGGTCGGACAGCTGGGCGCGCACGATGCAGGTCAATCTGACCGCCTCGGCCGAACTGTGCCGCCTGGCCGTGCTGCACTGGCAGGCGCGTGGGGTGGGCGGCCGCATCGTCAACATCGCCAGCCGCGCCGCCTATCGCGGCGACAGCCCCGCGCACTGGCATTATGCCGCGTCGAAGGGCGGCATGGTCGCGATGACCAAGACCATCGCACGCGGCTATGCCGCACAAGGCATCCTGGCCTTCGCCGTCTGTCCGGGCTTCACCATGACCGGCATGGCCGACGACTATCTGGCCAGCCGGGGCGGCGACAAGCTGCTCGCCGACATTCCGCTGGGCCGCGTCGCTAGCCCCGAGGAGGTCGCCGCGACCGTCCGTTTCCTGTGCACCGACGCGCCGCCCTCTATGACCGGCGCGGTCCTCGACGTGAATGGAGCCAGCTATGTCCGCTGACAGCTGGAAGCTGACCCTGCCCTGCACCCGCGACGAGGCGGAGGCGATCGACGCCGCCGACGATCTGGCGATCGACGCCGCCGACGATCTGGCGATCGACGCGGTCATCATGACCACCGAAGAGGTGGAGGACGACCGCGAGCATTGGCGGCTCGACGCCTATTTCGAGGCCGAGCCCGATGCCGCGACGATCGCGGCGATCCGCGCGCTGGTGCCGAGCGCGGGCGACCATCCCGCCACCGTCGAGCATCTGGCGGCGCAGGATTGGGTCACGATGAGTCAGGCGGGGCTGGAGCCCCTCTCGGTCGGGCGGTTCTTCGTCCACACGGGCGACGAGGCGGTGCCGGAGGGCTTGCGCGGTTTCCATATCCCGGCGGGCCGCGCCTTCGGCACTGGGCATCATGAGACGACCAGCGGTTGCCTCGCCATGCTCGACGCGATGGCGTCGCAGACGGTCGCGAATGCCATCGACGTCGGCACCGGCACCGGCCTGCTGGCCTTTGCCGCACGGCATCTCTGGCCCGACGCGAAGGTCGTCGCCACCGACATCGACCCCATCGCGATCGACGTGACGGCCGAGAATGCCGCGATCAACGATGTCGACGGGGTCGAGCTGATCGTCGCCGACGGAGCGTTGGCCGATCCGATCATGGCGGCTGCGCCTTATGATCTGGTCATCGCCAATATCCTGGCCGGGCCGCTGATCTCGATGGCGCCCGAACTGGCCGCGATCGCGGGGCCGGAGGCGACTCTGGTGCTGGCGGGGTTGCTGGAGACGCAACGCGCCGATGTGGTTGCAGCGTATGAGGCGTGCGGCTGCACGCTGGAGACAGTCGACCGGCGTGGTGACTGGAGCGTGTTGCGGCTGCGCGCGGGGCGCGAGCGGTTCGTGCCGAATGCGCCGTTCGATCCCAAGGGGCGGGATGGTTGGGCGTTGGATATCTGATTTTTCTACCGCCACCCCTTCTTCTCCCCTCCCGTAGGCGGGAGGGGTCGGGGGAGGGCAGGGCCGCAAGCGATGGTCTCCGTGAGACTCCTTGCCCTCCCCCCACCCCCCCCCCCCCGGCGGGAGGGGGAGCATGTTTGGCCCTCGTCGACCTCCTACGCC
>NZ_JBNNOB010000197.1:0-4594 GCF_050274375.1 Sphingomonas sp. NPDC019816 | reverse complement strand
GTCACTCCGCGCTCGACTACATCAGCCCCGCGCAGTTCGAACGAACCGCGTCACGCTGAGCAAATGCCTCTCCACTTAAGCGGGGCAAGTCCAATCCGAACCCTCGGACTGGACGAGGTTGAAAAGCGCCTGACCGCCTGAACGGCTGTCGCGCCATTCGTGCTTTCGGGTAGGAATTCCCTCTCTTCAAGGTGCGATCCGAGGCGGGAAGGAGGGGCTCGATGCCCCTCATTCCCGCATACATCCGACAGCAAAAAAGGGGAGAGGCCGCTGGCCCCTCCCCGCCCTGTCAGAACTCGTCCGACAGTCGTCCCGGCACCGTGTGGACGACCCGGTCGATGAGCGTCATCGGCATCATCCCATAATCCCCCTCGTCGATGGCAGTGAACCCCGCCTCCTCATCCTCAACGACATGCTGGTCGAAGTAGCTGTGCAGCGCCCGGCGCTCGGCGCAGGCGATAGCGGCGAGATAGGCGGCGTGGTTGTAAGCGGTGGTCGAGATGATCTGCATGATAGCCTCCTGCTGTCTTCAATGTCAGCAAGGCTGGCGTCGGGCGGGCGAGGCCGGGTCAAGGAGCGCCGGCATCGCCGGCGACCGCGCAGCGGGCGGTGGGGGTGCCGATTTTGTCGGGTGTGCCGTGGAGCGAAGCGGAGCGGTGCGCCCGGCAAAATTGGGGGAACCGCCGATCCTTGAGGCGGCCTCGCCCGCCCGACATAATGGGACGTCAGTGAGAGATGTTTCCTTGGTTTGGCGCGCTGGCCGAGGCGTAGCGCCGCGCGGCCCGGCGGGGCCGTGCGATACGCGAGCGAGCGGGCAGCGAACCTTGCGCCAGGCAGGCAAAAAAGGGGCGCGCCGCACAAGATGCGACGCGCCCCGCCGGTTCGTTCTGGGGGAGGCTTAGGCCCATTCGAACCGGGAACTGTCATCGAAGCGCGCGTCGGCCAGCAGGCGCTCGAGACGCGGGAGATAGCGGTCCAGATCCTGCTCTCGCAGGCGGCGCTGAACCGTCGGGTTTGCCAGGCGCCCGCGCAATGTCTCGGTAGGAACTTCGCCCACCATGTCGGCGCGCAGGCCAAGGCTTTCGAGCAGGGCCATGGCGGGTGCCTCGCAGAGGTCGAGTTCGTGCCCCCGGTCGGAGGTGAGCGCCACGCGCATGCGCAGCGGGCCGGTCGGAGAGGCACGCCACAACTGGACCCGCCGACTGCGAAACTGAGCCTCCTCGATGACCGTGATGGCGTCGGTCGCATAGTCGAAGATGCGTGCGATCGCGGCGAGTGCCAGAGGGCAGACCCGGGCTTCGAAAGTGTCCGCGAGCAGCGCATCCTCTCCGTCCGGATCGATTAGCCGGGTGCCGGTACGTTCGCCCTCCGAGCGCAGCAGCGCGCGGAAGGCGGCGAGCTGCCGGGCATTGACGGTTGCCGCAGTGGCCGGGCGGTCGTCAAACTCTGTCGAGATACGGAAAACGATGCTCATCTCCAGCCTCCTTCTGGCAATTCTTCGCCTCCCATCCCCCTCCCCTTTGACGCGGGTCCAAGAGACGCGGCACATGCCGGGCACAGGTGCGGCGCGAGGGGGTTCGATGCCCCCGAGCGCCGGTCGGCCAGGGAAAGAAGATCGGTGAGGAGGCCCCGGCGAACCGGAGCCTCCCCATCGCCCTTCAGGCCTGCTTGGCGAGGCGCTGCTGGGCGAGGCGCACGATGTTGAGGGGGACGCCTGCCTGGCGCAGCTTCTGGGCGAGGTTTGCCTGGATGCCGGTCCCTTCGCAGATGACGGCGTGGACGGGCTTCAGAGCCAGAATTCGGTCGTTGCGCACGAAGGCGGCGCGGTTTCCGAGGCTGCGGTCGAGGCGGAACTGGATCACCTTGACGCCCCGCGATGCGGCCCAGGCGTGCGCCACGGCATCGCAGCCTTTCGACTGGGCGGTGGTCGCGAGGATCATTTCGGGAATGCGCGCCTTGATGCTGTCGAGACCGTCGAACAGAAGGTCCGCATCCTCCCATTGCTGACCACCCGAGAAAGCGACGATGGGGCCCTGCGGCTCATATTGTTCGCGGCGCGTGCGGCTGCGCGCGGCAAGATAGTCGCGTGCGTCGATCATCGAGGCGGTGAGGCTGCTCGATACCCGGCTGCCCTTGACCGGCGAGAAGGGCTTGCCCGTCTCCACCCGATAGACCTCGGCAGCGTGGTCCCGCATGCATTCCAGCGCTTCCCGGCATCCCTGGAGCGTCTGGCAGAGCGTCTGGGTCTCCTCCAGTTCGGTGGCGTAGATTTCCGAGGGCTCATAGTGGCGGGCCAGTTCGCCCAGCTTCTTGGCAGCGTCGTCCTCCCGGCCTTCCACCCGCTTGGCGACGACATGGAAGCTGTTGGCAAAGCCCCAGGCGAGATCGGCGGCGAAAGGCTCCATCCGGGTGTCCCGCAGCACGTCGAACAGGGTCGCCATCATCATTTCGACCGCAGCGCGAACCTGGTCCGCGTCGGGCATGTCGAGGCGCTCGGGTTCGTCGACGATGCTGAACTTGGCCATCTCGCTATATTCGATGAAAGCACCGTCATAGCTTTGGATCTGGTTGTCTGCGTTGCGTGCGTCGGCAACGTGACGGGCGAGATCGGCGAAGTTGGTGAAATTGGTCATGAAAGCCTCCTTGGATGTGATCTCATCCTCGTGATGAGGCCTTCCTCAGGGCATGCGGTGGTCGGGGCGGTCAGGGACGGCGCCCGTCAGGCGCCGCCGCGCAGCGGGGAGTGGGGGAACCGATTTTCTGCTGTCGGGGCCGCAGGCCGCGGCGGCTGAAAATTGGGGGAACCGCTCATCCTTGACGGTCCCGGATCCCCGCATGTCACACTAGGAGGTCATAAGAGAGAATAATGTAGAATCCCCCTCAGCTTCAGGACCCCACGCAAGGCGATCGTCACCCGGCAGGGCGGAGACACGCCAGGGGCGTGGCTCCGGGAGCGCAGCGACTAGAGCGCCGGTCCCGGCGCAGCCGGGATGCGCCAGACCCTCCTGCCTCTTCCCCAGGCACCCCGCCTGATCAACGCTCTGCCCTGCCTCAGCACTTAACGCCGCTTCTTCCCCCCACCGGCAGGGGCCGCCGGCGCAGCCGGCGGGGGCGTCACGGCTCTGGGCGTGAGGATCGACAACAAGGGCCATACGGGCTCCGCGTCATCGGAGGCCGGACGAAACTCGCTGATGTTGCGCTTGAGATCGCCGGCGCAGACCTCGCGCATGGACTGGCGCTTGGGATCGCCCCAGAGCGAGGGCTGCGCGCTGAAGTCGGCATTGCCCTCGCCGTGATGCTCCCAGAAGATCGGACGCGGTCCCTGCGCCTTGCGCTCCTCCTCCGTCTTCGCAGCCTCCCAGCGCGTATCCCAGCACAGGACGACATTGGAGCGGCCCTTGCGCTTGTCGAGATAATGATAGTGCCAGCCGACCCCTTTGTGATGTTCGCGCTTGAGCGATTCCGCGCCGCCCGGCAGCTTGTGGACGAGGTAGAGGACGACAGGTTCCGGAACGCGCGAGACGAGCGGCACGCGGCGCACGGGTTCGACAAAGCCTCTCACGATCTGGCGCAGCGGCGCGCGCTGTTGCCATTCGCCAAGCGTGTACACAGCATCGGGCGCCAGCGGCGGCGCGTCGGGCGCGGGACGCAAGTCCATGCCCTCGAGCGCCTCTTCGAGCGCGTGCGTCATGCCCTCGAGGGTCGAGGCCTGCTGGATCCAGTCTGGCTCGGGCAGCATGGATCGGCCTTCGACGGCAACCATGTCGTCCTGCCAATCATATCCGACGTTCGACAGTTCACGGGCAAGCGAGAGCAGTTCACGGCCAAGGGCTTCGGCTCTGTCCATTTTTCGGGCGTCTCCGATATTGTTTTTAGGTAGCTTAAATTTAGCGCGAATGAACGGTTGCCGCGCTGCGCCGGAGCTCAACACCCCCTGGACAGGCGATGCTCAGTTCTCCTGGCGAGTCGGCAAGACCGGGTTGAACGACTATCTGCAAATTCGATAATATCCTGTTGATCCTGCTAAGAATTCATCGGACCGGCGAGAGACGCCGCCCGCCAGGGCGGCGTCTTTTCGTGATCAGCAGAAGTGGACCTTCTCGCCGATCACTTCGCAGCCGAAGCGTTCGACGCCGCCCTGGTCCTGCCAGCGGGTATAGTGGAGACGACCCTCGATCGCGATCATGTCGCCCTTGTCCTTGTTGCCGGCGACGGCCTTGCCGAGGCCGTTGAAGAGGGTGACCTTGTGGAATTCGGTTTCCTTGGCGGTGTAGCCGGTCTCAGGGTCCTTGTAGCTCTTGCCCTCATTGTTAAGCTTCACCCGGTCGGTGGCGACGATCAGGGTGGTGATGGTGGTGGTGCCGGCGGTGCGGGTTTCGGGGGTCTTGGCGATCCGGCCGAGGAGATTCACAATGTTCATGGCGCTGGTCCTTCGTGGGTGCCGGCGGCCATTTCCGCCGGATGCCACTGACAAGGCGGCGGCGGGGGGTGCGCCGCACCGGAGCGTCAGCGCAGGGAAACCGCCAGGAAGGGGGTGGAGCGGGAAAAAAAAAAAAAAAAAAAAAAAAAAAAAACCCGAAAAAACCCCCTCCCA
>NZ_JBNNOB010000196.1:0-4618 GCF_050274375.1 Sphingomonas sp. NPDC019816 | reverse complement strand
CAGGCCGCGCAGGATCGAGATGGTATCCTCGACCGTGGGCTCGCCGACGAAGACCGGCTGGAACCGCCGCTGGAGCGCGGGGTCCTTCTCGACATATTTGCGATACTCGTCGAGCGTGGTCGCGCCTACGCAGTGGAGTTCACCGCGTGCGAGAGCGGGCTTCAAGAGGTTGGAGGCGTCCATCGCCCCGTCGCCCTTGCCCGCCCCGATCAGTGTGTGCATCTCGTCGATGAACAAGATGATGTCGCCCTCGGCGGCCTTCACCTCGTCCAGCACGCCCTTCAACCGCTCTTCGAACTCGCCGCGATATTTCGCGCCCGCGATCAGTGCGCCCATGTCGAGCGCCATCAGCTTGCGGTCCTTCAGCGTATCCGGCACGTCGCCATTGGCGATGCGCAGCGCGAGCCCTTCGGCGATCGCGGTCTTGCCGACGCCGGGTTCGCCGATCAGGGCGGGGTTGTTCTTGGTGCGACGGGCGAGGATCTGGATGGTGCGGCGGATTTCCTCGTCGCGGCCGATGACGGGATCGAGCTTGCCGTCGCGCGCCACTTGCGTGAGGTCGCGGGCGAATTTCTTGAGCGCGTCATAGCGGTCTTCCGCGCCCGCCGTATCGGCGGTGCGGCCCTGGCGCAGCTGTTCGATCGCGCCGTTCAGTCCTTGCGGATTGACGCCGCCCGCCGCCAGCGCCTTGCCCGCTGCCGTGGTGGACGACAGCGCAAGCGCCAGCAGCAGCCGCTCGACGGTGACGAAGCTGTCGCCTGCCTTTTGTGCGACCTGTTCGGCCTGGTCGAGCACGCGGACCAGATCATTGTCGAGGCCGGGCGACGACTGCGCCCCCGAGCCGGAGACGGCCGGGATCTTGGCCAAGGCCGCATCAGTCTCGCGTTCGACGCGCTTGGCATCGCCGCCTGCCGCCTGGATCAGGCCGGACGCCATGCCCTGATCGTCCTCGATCAAGGCCTTGAGGAGATGTTCGGGGGCGATACGCTGATGGCTGTTGCGGATCGCCACGGTCTGCGCGGCTTGCAAAAAGCCTTTTGCGCGGTCGGTGAATTTTTCGAGGTTCATCTGGGGTTCCTGTCGCTTTCCAGGTCAGATGGTGTTGCTAAATTGCAACACAAGGGGTTGGGCCAATTTCCGTGCCCGCAACATGGGATGGCCGTTTCGATTGCGAAAGGGTGGTGGGTCGCGACTTGGCAAATCGCCCGGTCGCGCCGGGATTGCGGTCCGCCGCATGCCCGCTATGTTCGAGCCATACACCGAGTGGGGAGACTCAAGGAAATGCGTATCAAGTCCGTGGCGCTGGCCGGCGTCGCCGCCCTGGCGTTCGCCGTGCCGGGCCAGTCCGTGCTGGCCCAATCCTCGTCCGTAACCAAGGCCGCGCCCGTAGCCCAGGGTGCGCCGGTCTCGGCGCTGGTGAAGGCGGTGGACATTCCCTACCAGACCTTCACCCTGCCCAACGGCCTGCGCGTCGTCGTCCATACCGACCGCAAGGCACCGGTCGTCGCGGTCAGCGTGTGGTACGATGTCGGCTCCAAGCATGAGCCCAAGGGCAAGACCGGCTTTGCGCACCTGTTCGAACACCTGATGTTCAACGGCTCGGAAAATGCGCCGGGCGACTTCTTCGCGCCGCTCAAATCGGTGGGCGCCACCGACTATAACGGTACCACCTATTTCGACCGGACCAATTATTTCGAGACGGTGCCGACCGCCGCGCTCGACCGTGCGCTGTTCCTGGAATCGGATCGCATGGGTCACCTGCTCGGCGCGGTGACGCAAGGGGTGCTCGACGAGCAGCGCGGCGTCGTTCAGAACGAGAAGCGCCAAGGCGACAACCAGCCCTATGGCCTGACCCAGTACAAGGTCCTGGAGGGGCTGTTCCCCGCCGGCCATCCCTATGCCCACACCACCATCGGCTCGATGGCCGATCTGGATGCCGCGACGCTCGATACGGTGAAGGACTGGTTCCGTGACCATTACGGTCCCAACAACGCCGTCCTGGTACTGGCGGGCGACATCGATGTCGCCACCGCCAAGCCCTTGGTGGAGAAGTATTTCGGCGACATCGCGCGCGGACCTAAGAGCGTCCTGCCGGCCGTCGCCATCCCGACGCTGCCCGCGCCCGTCAACGAGACGATGACCGACCGCGTCGCCGCCGTCATGATCAGCCGCAACTGGGCGGTGCCGGGGCTCAACGATCCCGACAGCGCCGCGCTGGTGGTCGCGGGGTCGGTGCTGGGCGGCCTGGCTTCGTCGCGGCTCGACAATATCCTGGTCAAGCAGGAGAAGCTGGCGGTGCAGGTCTCGGCCAGCGATCGCCCCTTCGCCCAGGTCGGCATGTTCAACATGACCGCGATCGTCCGCCCCGGCGTCGATCCCGCGCTGGTCGACAAGCGGATGCAGGAAATCCTGGCCGACTTCCTGAAGAACGGACCCACCGCCGACGAGGTGAAGCGCGTCGCGACCAAGATGGTGTCGGGTCGCGTCAGCGGACTGGAGTCGGTCGGCGGTTTCGGCGGCAAGGCGGTCGCGCTGGCCGAGGGCGCGCTCTATTCCAACGATCCGGGCTTTTACAAAAAGCAGCTCCAGGCGATCGCGGCGCAGACCCCCGCCACCGTGAAGGCCGCCGCCGACAAGTGGCTGTCGCGTCCCGCCTATACGCTGACCGTCGTGCCGGGGAAGCGTGAAGCCTATGAGGAAGCCAAGGTGCCGCCGCGCGCCGACGTGCCCGCCGCGCCCGACCAGCCGGTCAAGGGCACGCGCGGCCCCCTGCCCGAGGTGGGCGAGGTCAAACCGCTGAGCTTCCCCGCCGTCCAGCGCAGCCGTCTGGCGAACGGGATCGAGCTGATCTATGCGCAGCGCAGCGCGGTGCCGGTGACCCAGATCGCGACGTCGTTCGACGCCGGCGTCGCCGCCGACGTGCCGGGCAAACTGGGTACGCAGCGCATGGTACAGTCGATGCTCGACGAGGGCACGACGCGCCGCGACACGATCGCGATCGCCGAGGGGCAGGAGCGGCTGGGCGCGACGATCGGGTCCAGCGCATCCAACGACCGCACGGTGGTCGGGCTGTCGGTGCCCAGCGTGAACCTGGCGCCCGCGCTCGACCTCTATGCCGACATCATCCGCAACCCGGCCTTCCCCGATGCCGAACTGGCGCGGGTGAAGGCGCAGACGCTGGCCGGGATCAAGCAGGAGCTGACCAGCCCGCAAGGGTTGGCGGGCCGCGTCCTGCCGCCGCTCGTCTATGGCCCGACCAGTCCTTACGCCAAGGCGCAAGGGGCGGGCGATCCGCGTGCGGTGGCAGGGCTGACCCGCGCCGACCTGATCGCCTTCCACCAGGCGTGGCTGCGTCCCGACAAGGCGAAGATCTTCGTCACCTCCGACCGTCCGCTGGCCGAGGTGAAGGCCGCGCTCGACCGCGTCTTCGGGGATTGGCGCGCGACGGGAGCCGCCGGCGCCAAGCGCTTCGACAGCGCGACGCCCTCGGCCCCCCGCATCGTCCTGATCAACCGGCCGGACAGCCCGCAGTCGATGATCCTCGCCGGCATGCCGACGCCGCTGAAGGGCACCGACGACATGCTGCTGGTCAACACCGCCAACGACGCGCTGGGCGGTAGCTTCCTCAGCCGGATCAACACCGACATCCGCGAGAACAAGCACTGGTCCTACGGCGTGCGCGGTGGTTTCCAGACCTCCGAATTCGCCGCGCCCTATGTGATGTCGGCGCCGGTGCAGGCGGACAAGACCGGCCCGTCGATCGACGCGCTGCGCACCGATGTCGCCGAGTTCCTGACCACCAAGCCGATGGATCAGGTCGAGTTCGACCGCGCGATCACCGGCGCGATCCGCTCGCTGTCGGGCAATTTCGAGACCTCGGGCGCGGTCCTGTCGGCGATGCAGACCAACGACCTGCTGCGCCGGCCGGACAATTACTATGCGACGATCACGCCGCGGTACCGGGCGATGACGGTGGGTGAACTGAACAAGTCGATCCAGGCGGCGTTGGACCCGAAGGACTTCGTCTGGGTCGTCGTCGGCGACGCCAAGTCGGTCAAGCCGCAGCTTGACGGGCTGGGCCTGCCGGTCGAAGTCATCGAGGCCGCCGACGTGGCGGGGGCGGCACCCGCCGCTCCGGCCGGCGCCGGCCAGTAACGCCGGCTTACAAGGAGAGCGAACATGGCCGATATCGACGGCACCTGGAACTGCACCGTGAAGTCGCCGCTGGGCGACCAGGAGATGACGCTGACGGTCACCACCGAGGGCGATCGCTTCACCGGATCGGGCGAGGGCCAGATGGGCGCGATGGAGATCGAGGGCGATGTGTCGGGCAACACCATCACCTGGAAGATGTCGATCAGCTCGCCGATGCCGATGACGCTGGACTGCGAAGCGACCGCCGATGGCGACACGCTGACCGGATCGGTGGGCGCGGGCGCGTTCGGCAGCTTCCCGCTGTCGGGAACCCGCGCGGCCTGACCGTCGCGCCGTGATGTGGGGAAGGGCGGTGCGTCGGAGGACGGGCCGCCCTTTTTCGTGGGGGTGGGGCGTGGGCTTCGACTTCGCTCAGCCTGAACGGAGTGCAGTATCCAGCCCTTGTCCTTACAGCCGTTCAGGC
>NZ_JBNNOB010000195.1:0-4650 GCF_050274375.1 Sphingomonas sp. NPDC019816 | reverse complement strand
CTTCGCGGGCATCCGCCCGGCGATCAACGTCGGCCTGTCGGTCAGCCGCGTGGGCAGCGCCGCGCAGACCAAGGCGATGAAGAAGGTGTCGGGCTCGATCAAGCTGGAGCTGGCTCAGTACCGCGAAATGGCCGCCTTCGCGCAGTTCGGCTCGGATCTCGACGCCTCCACGCAAAAGCTGCTGAACCGCGGTGCGCGCCTGACCGAGCTGCTCAAGCAGCCGCAGTTCAACCCGCTGCCCTTCGAGGAGCAGACGGCGTCGATCTTCGCAGGCACCAACGGTTACATCGACAATGTGCCGGTGGCGCAGGTCGTCCGCTACGAGGCGGCGATGCTGGCGTATCTGCGCAACGATCACGCCGACGTGCTGGCGATGATCCGCGACACCAAGGATCTGGGCGACGAGGCCAAGGGCAAGCTCAAGGCCGCGCTCGACCAGTTCGCGAAGATCTTCGCGTAAGCAATGGCGCTGACCTATCTCGCGACGATCCGGTTGAAGCCGGAGCATTTCGGGGCGGCCTGTCAGGCCGTCGCCGGGATCGTTGCGAGGACCCGGACGGAGGAGGGATGCGAACGGTTCGATCCGCATCCCGCCGCCGACGGCAGTGCGACATTGTATATCTACGAGCGGTGGGCCGACCGCGCGGCTTTTGAATTCCACCATGCGCAGCCGTACACGCGCGCGGTCTTCAAGAGCTACGAGGAATGGCTGGCAGGCCCGGTCGAGCTGACCGAGCTAGCGGACGGATTGGAATAAAATGGCGAGCCTCAAGGCCCTCAAGATCCGGATCAACTCGGTCAAGTCGACCCAGAAGATCACCAAGGCGATGAAGATGGTCGCCGCCGCCAAGCTGCGCCGGGCGCAGGAGTCGGCGCAGAACGGCCGTCCCTATGCCGAGCGTCTCGAAGCGGTGATGGCCAGCATGGCCGCGCGCGTGGGCGGCGTCGGTGCGTCGCCGCTGCTCGCGGGCACCGGCAAGGATGATGTTCAGCTGCTGGTCGTCGCCACCTCGGAGCGTGGTCTGGCGGGTGCGTTCAACACCAACATCGTCCGCGCCGCGCGCCGCAAGGCTGAAGAGCTTCAGGCGCAGGGCAAGACGGTGAAGTTCTACCTCGCGGGCAAGAAGGGGCGCGTGCTGAAGCGCTTCTTCCCCAACGCGATCCTCGCCGATCACGATATGAGCCTGATCAAGGCGCCCAAGTTCGACGACGCCCGCGTCATCGCCGACGACCTGATCGCGCGGTTCGAGCGCGGCGAGTTCGACGTTGCGCACCTGTTCTACTCGAAGTTCGTCTCGGCGCTGGTGCAGGACCCGGTTTCGCAGCAGCTGATCCCCGTGCCGATGCCCGCTCCGACCAAGGGCGAGACCTCGGTCGAGGCGGTCGCCGAGTTCGAGCCGAGCGAAGAGGATATCCTCGACACGCTGCTGCCGCGCAACGTGGCGGTGCAGATCTTCCGCGCGCTGCTGGAGAACCAGGCCGGTTTCTACGGCTCGCAGATGAACGCGATGGACAATGCCACGCGCAATGCGGGCGACATGATCCGCCGTCTGTCGATCCAGTATAACCGCACGCGTCAGGCCGCGATCACCACCGAGCTGGTCGAAATCATCTCGGGCGCCGAGGCGCTCTGATGCGGACAGCGCTCCTTCTGGGCCTGACGGTCGCTCTGGCCGGATGCGGCCAGGCGTCCGACCAGCCGAAGGATGCGCCCAAGGCGACGTTCACGCCGTTCGTGACGGGCGGCTGGGCGACCGTGTTCGACAATGCAGCCGAGACGGTCAGCCTGCTCGACCGGATGGGCTTTCGCATGAGCGGTTACGCGCCGGTTGATGGCCAGTACCGCGCCATCGCGCAGGCCACGCCGATGGCCGATCCATCGGTGTCGCCGGTCAATATGGGCAATCTGATCGTCGAGGGCGACGCGACGCGGCTGAACGAAGTCCGCTTCTCGCTCGACCTCGTCAATCTCGACACCAGCCCGTTCGCCAAGACGCAGTTCATCCGCTGGGTCACCAAGCCGATGGATCAGCTGGGTCTGGACGGCAAGGATGCGGTTTCGGCCGCGATCCAGACCGAAAGCGCCACCACCAGCCACCTGACCGGCGCCGATTACCGTGTTACCCGTGACAAGATCGACGGTGGCCGCCGTCTGGTCGTAACCTTTACCCGCCCCGAAGCTAAGTCGGGCCAGCAGAACCAAGGAAGCAATGATGGCAACCGCCGCTGATGACATCCGGCCGACCACGGCCACCAACAATGTCGGCACGATCGCCCAGGTCATCGGCGCGGTCGTCGACGTTCACTTCCCCGATCACCTGCCCGCGATTCTGTCGGCGCTGGAGACGGACAATAACGGCAGCCGTCTGGTGCTCGAAGTCGCGCAGCATCTGGGCGAGAACACCGTCCGCACGATCGCGATGGACACGACCGAGGGTCTGACCCGCGGCCAGACCGTGACCGACACCGGCAACCAGATCCAGGTTCCGGTCGGCCCGGCGACGCTCGGCCGCATCCTGAACGTCGTCGGTGAACCGATCGACGAGCGCGGCCCCGTCGCCACCGACCTGCGCGCCCCGATCCACGCCAAGGCGCCCGAGTTCATCGAGCAGTCGACCGAGAGCGCGATCCTGGTCACCGGCATCAAGGTCATCGACCTTCTCGCGCCTTACGCGAAGGGCGGCAAGATCGGCCTGTTCGGCGGCGCTGGCGTCGGCAAGACGGTGCTCATCCAGGAACTGATCAACAACATCGCCAAGGGCCATGGCGGCACCTCGGTGTTCGCGGGCGTCGGTGAGCGGACCCGCGAGGGCAACGACCTGTATCACGAATTCCTCGACGCGGGCGTGATCGCCAAGGACGCCGAGGGCAATGCGATCAGCGAGGGCTCGAAGGTCGCGCTGGTGTATGGCCAGATGAACGAGCCGCCGGGCGCCCGCGCTCGCGTCGCGCTGTCGGGTCTCGCCATCGCGGAATATTTCCGCGACCAGGAAGGCCAGGACGTGCTGTTCTTCGTCGACAACATCTTCCGCTTCACCCAGGCGGGTGCGGAAGTGTCGGCGCTGCTGGGCCGTATTCCGTCGGCCGTGGGCTATCAGCCGACCCTGTCGACCGACATGGGCGCGCTGCAGGAGCGCATCACCTCGACCAACAAGGGCTCGATCACCTCGGTCCAGGCCGTGTACGTGCCCGCCGACGACTTGACCGACCCGGCGCCGGCTACCTCGTTCGCCCACCTCGACGCGACGACCGTGCTCAACCGCGCCATCTCTGAGCTGGGCATCTACCCGGCCGTCGACCCGCTCGACTCGACCAGCCGCGTGCTGGAGCCGCGTATCGTCGGCCAGGAGCATTACGAGACGGCGCGTGCGGTCCAGTCACTGCTCCAGCGCTACAAGGCGCTGCAGGACATCATCGCGATCCTGGGCATGGACGAGCTGTCCGAAGAGGACAAGCTGACCGTGACCCGCGCCCGCAAGATCCAGCGCTTCCTGTCGCAGCCCTTCCACGTCGCGGAAGTCTTCACCGGCATCTCGGGCAAGTTCGTCCAGATCGAAGACACGATCCGCTCGTTCAAGGCGGTGGTCGACGGCGAGTACGACCATCTGCCGGAAGCGGCCTTCTACATGGTCGGTGGCATCGACGAAGCCGTCGCCAAGGCCGAGAAGCTGGCCCAGGAGGCGTGATCCTCGTAGCGGCATTCGCGGTAATGGCGCAGGCGTCGCAGCCTGTTGCCGTTCCTTCGGATGCCGCGACAAGGGGCATCGCTACGGCGTTGCAGGCCTGTGAAGCATGGTTGATGCGTCCGGCCACCTGGGCGGACTCGATCGACCAGTTTCCCGAGAACGCGGGCCTGTCGGGTAAGATCGTCGCACGGCGGTCGATACCGGACGCGGTTGCTCCGCCTGATGGTTGGTGCACCGCACCCCATTATTGGTATGCGGCGGCGGGGCCGGGTGGCCTGTTTATAACGGTTTCCGATACTCGACCGCTCTGCCATGTCGTGGGTGGCTCGAGTGAAGACTTGCAACCCGCAACCGAAGCCGTTCTGACGCAGCCCGATTTCAAGACGAATTGGTCGGCGGGCGAAGAGAAGAGTGATGGCGACATGCGTATGACGCGCTATGTGAGCAGGATCGACCCGCATCTGTGGATGACGGTGTCGCGTGCCGCCAAGCCCGGTGAACGCAAGGATCGCCCGCAGGTCGCCATTACGGCGCAAATGGACGTTGAGAGATAATATGCTGCACTTCGAACTCGTGACCCCCGAAAAGCTCCTCCGCTTGGAGGAGGTGCATATGGTGGTCGTCCCCGGCACCGAGGGCGATTTCGGCGTGCTGGAGGGGCACGCGCCCTTCATGTCGACGATCCGCGACGGTGCGATCCAGGTGTACCGCACCGAAAAGGGCGAGCCGGAGTCGATCCAGATTCGTGGTGGCTTCGCCGAGGTGGGGCCGAAGGGTCTGACCGTCTTGGCGGAGCATGCGGGATAAGGCCTGTTCGGCCTTTTTTCCGGGTTTTGAAACGGTCGTGGCGGAAGCTGCGGCCGTTTTTCTTTTTAAGTTTGCGGAGAGGGCGGGGCTTGGCCTTCGACTTCGCTCAGGCTGAACGGGGCGGGTGGATGGCCGCCATTTCCCAGTCCCCGTTCAG
>NZ_JBNNOB010000194.1:0-4713 GCF_050274375.1 Sphingomonas sp. NPDC019816 | reverse complement strand
CAAGTGGCTCTGGATCTGGGTCACCGTGTCCATCGTCACGTTGACAACGATCAGCAGGCTGGTGCCGCCCAGATAGAAGGGAATCTGCAACGCCGACACCAGATATTCGGGCAGCAGACAGATGATGGTCAGATAGGCCGCGCCGATCACCGTGATGCGGGTCAGCACATAGTCGAGATAGGTCTCGGTGTTCTTGCCCGGACGGATGCCGGGGATGAAGCCGCCATAGCGCTTCAGATTGTCAGCCGTCTCCTCCGGGTTGAAGACAACCGCAGTGTAGAAGAACGAGAAGAAGATGATGCCGGCACCATAGAGCAGCATATAGACGGGCGAGCCGTGCTGCAGATACTGGTTCAGGCTGATGATGAAGTCGCCCCAGCGGCTTTCACCCGCGACGCGCTGGCCCGCAAACTGCGAGATGGTCAGCGGCATCAGCAGCAGCGACGAGGCGAAGATCGGAGGGATCACGCCCGCAGTGTTGATCTTCAACGGCAAGTGGCTGCGATCGGCCTGCATGCCCCGCTGCGTCGCGCGCTTGGGATACTGGATCAGGATGCGGCGCTGCGCGCGTTCCATGAAGCAGATGAACAACACGAGCACGACGACCGCGACGACGATGCCGATCAGGCGCACCGGATCGATGCTGCCGGTGCGACCGCCTTCGAGCAGGTTGACCAGCGTGGTCGGCAGATGGGCGACGATGCCCGCCATGATGATCAGCGACACGCCGTTGCCGATACCCCGGCTGGTGATCTGCTCACCCAGCCACATCAGGAACATCGTACCGCCGATCAGCGAGATGACCGCCGCGATGCGGAAGGTCATACCCGGCTCGATCACCGCCTGGATGCCCTGGCTAGCGCCCAGCGTCTCGAGACCCACGGCGATGAAATAACCCTGGATCGCGGTCAGCAGCACCGTGCCGTAGCGGGTATATTGGTTCAGCTTCTTGCGGCCGCTCTCGCCTTCCTTCTTGATGGCGGCGAGCTGCGGCGACAGCGAGGTCGCGAGCTGCACGACGATCGACGCCGTGATGTACGGCATCACGCCCAGCGCGATCAGCGACATGCGGCTGAGCGAACCGCCCGAGAAGGTGTTGAAGAAGTCGAGCACGCCGCCCGTGGTCTTCTGGCTCAGCAGGCCCAGCGCGGTCGGGTCGACACCCGGCAGCGGAACATAGCTGAGCAGGCGGAAGACGATCAGCGCGCCGATGGTGAACCACAGCCGCTTCTTGAGGTCGGTGGCCTTGGCGAATTTCGCCAGGCTGATGCTTTGCGCCATCTGGTCGGCTGCGGATGCCATAGCTGTTGCGTTATCCTGGAAACGAAAAACGGCGGGATGCGTTTTGAACCGCCCCGCCGCTCATATAGGCGCGAAGACGCGCTTGTCTAACCCGGATGCAAAATCCGCCGCTGTCATCCTGCGCTGACGCGCCGTGACAGCGGCGGATCTTATCCGGTTCAGGCCTTGGCGGCGAGCTTCGCGGCGCGGGTCTGGCCCTTCTTCGCGGCGGCCTTCTCGGCGGCGGGCACGACGTGCGGCACGTCGACCGAACCGCCGACCTTCTCGACGGCTTCGCGCGCCGAGGCCGACACGCCCTGCACGACGAACGACAGCTTGGTGGTCAGTTCGCCCTTGGCCAGCAGACGCACGCCGTCCTTGCCGCCACGCGCCAGGCCAGCGGCCTTCAGCGCGGCGTGGTCGATCGTGCCGTCGGTCTTCAGCTTGCCCGAGTCGACCGCCTTCTGGATCGCGCCCAGGTTCACCTCGGCATAGTCCTTGGCGAAGATGTTGTTGAAGCCGCGCTTCGGCAGGCGCATGTGGAGCGGCATCTGACCGCCCTCGAAGCCCGCGATGGACACGCCCTCACGGCTCTTCTGACCCTTGACGCCGCGACCACCGGTCTTGCCCTTGCCCGAACCGATACCGCGACCGACGCGGATCTTGGACTTGCGGGCGCCCTGGTTGTCGTAAAGTTCGTTCAGCTTCATGATATGCACTCGCTTTCGCTTATTTCGCGCGTGATGGAAAGCGTGCCCCGTAGAGGGTCACTCGGCTTTTGTCACCCCCGAATCCACAGCGGCCGGGCCGGGCGCCCGGGCACGAAGCCCCAGCCATCGGCTCGACCAGCGTACGAGCCGCCTCTCGATCACCAGATGCACCGTCACCCCGGCCACGGCCGACCCCAGGACCAGCGCCGCTCCCTGGACCAGGGCGCTCGGCGGCAGACGCCGGACCAGCGGGTCGAGGAGCGGCAGCACCGCCGTATGCGCCAGATAGATCGAATAGGACGCATCGCCGAGCAGCAGCGGCAGCGTCCAGCGGCGGAAGCCGACCACCGGCTCCAACTGGACGATCCCCGCAATGACGAGGGCCGCCGGCATGCCCCAATATACCACCCGCCACGGCGTGTAGTGGAGGTCGGCCGGGCCGATGGCGATGACGATCACCGCCGCGCCGATCGACAGCGCCGACAGCATGGCAGGCCAGCGACGCCCCCCGCTCCAGTGCCGGGCGATCCAGACCCCCGCGACGAATTCGAGGCACAGGGGGCTCAGAAGGCTGAGCAAGGGAATATCTGAGACGGATGGCCAGCCGCCGCGCATCCCACCCCCGACCAGCACCGTCGCGGCCATATAGAGCGTCAGCGCCATCGCGAACCAACGGGCGGGCAGAAGGGCCAGCATCACCGCCGCGACGACGTAGAAATACATCTCGAAGTTGAGCGTCCAGCCGGCCCCGATCAGCGGATAGACGCTGCGCAGCGGCAGAAAGAGATAGGAGCCCAGCAGATAAAGCGGATCGCTCGCCATCCCCGTCGGGTCGTGACCGGTTGCGAGAATCAGGCCCAGCTTCGCCGTGAGGAACAGCCAGTAGAGCGGCACGATCCGCGCCAGCCGGCGCGCCAGAAACGCGCGCCAGGGTTTCCCCTGCGCGGTCAGATAGATGACGAAGCCGCTGATGACGAAGAAGATGTCGACGCCGATGCCGCCGCGATCGAACACCCCGGCCATTTCCCGGCCATGGAGCGTCAGCGTGGCATGGAACAGAACGACCAGCAGCGCCGCGACCCCGCGTGCCACCTGCATGCCATAGAAGATGCCGGTCGGGGACGCGCCCGCCACGCTCCGATGATCCGCCGTCATCACTCCCCTCCACCGGGTAGAGCCTTGCCGGGCCGCTGCCGGGTCGTCAACGCGACACCGGGCAACAAAAAAGGCGCGCTTCCCGGTCCGGGAAACGCGCCTCCTTGTGGTCATGACGATCGAACGGGCTTTAGCCCTCGACCACCTGAACCATGTGCTGCACCTTGCGGATCATGCCGCGGACTTCAGGGCTGTCCTGAAGCTCGGAGACCTTGTGCATCTTGTTCAGGCCCAGGCCGACGAGGGTCGCGCGCTGGTCCTTGGTGCGGCGGATCGGCGAACCGGTCTGCTTGATCTTGATGGTAGCCATGGTCGCTTACTCCACGACGGCCGCGGCTTCCGCCTCGGCAGTCTGCTGGGTGGCACCGTGACCGCGACCCAGCAGGTCGGCGATCTTCTTGCCACGACGCTGCGCCACCGCCTTCGGCGAAGTCTGGTCGCCCAGCGCTTCGAAGGTGGCGCGGATCATGTTGTACGGGTTCGACGTGCCGACCGACTTCGTCACTACGTCGGCGACGCCGAGCGATTCGAAGATGGCGCGCATCGGACCACCGGCGATGATGCCGGTACCCTGCGGGGCCGAACGCACCGTCACGCGGCCCGCACCGAAATGGCCGTTGCCATCATGATGCAGCGTGCGGCCGTCCTTCAGCGGAACGCGGACCATCGCCTTCTTGGCGGCAGCCGTCGCCTTCGAGATGGCTTCCGGCACTTCGCGCGCCTTGCCATGACCGAAGCCCGCACGTCCCTTGCCGTCGCCGACCACGACGAGCGCGGCGAAGCCGAAGCGCTTACCGCCCTTCACGGTCTTCGAGACGCGGTTGATGTGGACGAGCTTTTCGATCAGCTCTTCGCCCTGCTCCTCGGCGCCACCGCGACGGTCGTCGCGACGACCACGGTTGCCGTCACGGCCGCCACGGCCGCGATCGCCGCCCGGACCACGGCCACGGCCGCCCCGGGGACCGCGACCCTGGGTCGCGTCCTGCGCGGCGCCTTCGGCACCGGCAACGGCCACGTTGTTCTCGTCAGCCATATTAGAACTCCAATCCCGCTTCGCGTGCCGCCTCGGCCAGCGCCTTGACGCGACCGTGGAACAGGAAGCCGCCACGGTCGAAAACGACCTGCGTGACGCCGGCGGCCTTGGCCTTCTCGGCCACGCGCTTGCCGACTTCGGTCGCCGCTGCGACGTTCGCGCCCGACTGGCCGCGTGCGTCCTTTTCCAGCGTCGAGGCCGAAGCCACGGTACGACCTGCCTCGTCGTCGATCACCTGAGCATAGATGTGCTTGCCCGAGCGATGCACCGACAGGCGCGGACGGGTGCCCGCACGCGCACGCAGCGCGGTACGGTTGCGCCGACGGCGCTTCTCGAAAAGAGAGAGACCCTTGGTCATTACTTCTTCTTCCCTTCCTTGCGGAAGATGAACTCGCCGTCGTACTTGATGCCCTTGCCCTTATACGGCTCGGGCTTGCGCCAGCGGCGGATCTCGGCGGCCAGCGGGCCGACCTTCTGCTTGTCCGAACCGCTGATCTCTACGGTGGTTGCGTCCGGCGTCTTCACCTCGATCCC
>NZ_JBNNOB010000193.1:0-4940 GCF_050274375.1 Sphingomonas sp. NPDC019816 | reverse complement strand
CCCGTCCCCTCCCCTAAAGGGGAGGGGTGATTGTGTTTTGAGCCCTCCCCATGCCGGTCAGGCCGGCATGGGGAGGGCGCCTTCGCAAACGGGGACACCCCTCCGTCAGCCCTGCGGGCTGCCACCCCCCCTTACAGGGGAGGAAGGGACAATATTTACTGCGCCTCGCGCTTGTTGGTGATGTTACCCCAGATCGGCGCGGTGACGGTCGCCACCCGGACCTTGTCGTCGCCGGTCAGGTCGAAGAAGCGGATCTTGTTCACCCCCGCCTGCATCCACGGCGCGGGCGTGTAGAGTGTATGTACCGGCCCGATCCACCAGAAGCGGCCCAGATTATGCTCGCCCAGCCACAGCTGCCCCTTATGCGCCCCGCGCATGTCGAGATAGGTGTCGCCCGGCCGGTCGACCGTCATCTCGACCTCGTAGAAGCACGGCCCCGAGCAGGGCTCGGCGGTCATCGGCAGCTTGGCGACATCGTCCATCGGCAGGCGGTACATCCGCCAGTCGCGCAGCACGCGGCCGTCCAGCGTCACCGCACCGGTCAGCCCGGTCTGCTCGGTGCGAATGGCGTGCGAATAGTTCACGCGGCCGGTATTCTCGACCAGGATGTCGATGGTTGCGGGCTTGTCCTGCGGCGTGATGTCGACCCGCTCCTGCCCCAGCCGCCGGTCGATCGTGCCGATCAGCTTCTGGTTGACATAGACCTGCGCATAGCTGTGCATGTTCTTCAGGACGAGCGCTCCGCCTTTCCCCGCCGGCAGCGCGACGCGGTAGAGGACATAGCCGTAATTCTGGTCGAGTTCCTCGAAGGTCATGGGCAGGTCGGCGCGCACCGGCTGCGGCAGGTTGCGCCAGAGCGAGGCGCTGCGCCGCACGGGCGAGACGGGGAAGCTGACCGCCTTGGTCGCGGTGGGCGTCGGCGCGGCGGGCTTGCCCGTCACCTCGGCGATCACCGAGGCGAGCAGGCCGTATTTGTAGCGCGGATTGCCCGCCTCATCGAGCGGCGCGTTATAGTCATAGCTGGTCGTGTCGGGATGATAATCGGTGCCGGTGTGCGAATCCGCGCCGTTCATCCAGCCGAAGGTGGTGCCGCCATGGAACATGTAGAGCGACACCGAATAGCCGCGCTTGAGCATGAAGCCGAGTTCCTCGGCCTCTTTCTGGCCATCGGTTTCGTGATGGTCCTCGCCCCATTTGTCGAACCAGCCCGCCCAATATTCGCCGACCATGCGCAGGCCGTCGGGGCGGAACGCCTCCAGCTTGGCGACCGCGTTCTGCGCGCCGCCCGAACCGAAATTGACGACCGACGGCACCTCGGGCAGCGAGCCCTTGGCCAGATCGCCCGCCTGGTTGGAGGTGAACAGCACGCCATCGGCGAGGCCGGCGCGCTGATAGCTGGCCTTCAGCCCCTCCAGATACGCCTTGTCGCTGCCGAACGCGCCATATTCATTCTCCAGCTGGATCGCGACGATCGGCCCGCCGTTGCGCAGCAGCAGCGGCTTCACCTCCTGCCCCAGCCGCGCCAGCCAGCGGTCGACGGCGGCGGTGTATTTCGGATCGGTCGAGCGCAGCAGCAGCGAGCGATCCTTCAGCAGCCAGGACGGGTAGCCGCCCAGCTCCCACTCCGCACAGACATAGGGGCCGGGGCGCAGGATGACGTCCAGCCCCTCAGCCTGCGCATCGCGGATGAAGGCGGCGATGTCGTTCTGCCCAGTGAAATCATAGGTCCCGGGGCGCGGTTCATGCGCGTTCCAGAAGGAATAGGTGGTAATGGTGTTCAGCCCCATCGCCTTGGCCTTGCGCAACCGGTCGCGCCAATAGGCACGCGGGATGCGGGTATAGTGCATCTCGGCTGAGATGACCTGATAGGGCTTGCCGTCCTTCAGAAAGCCGTTGCCCTGGACGGCGAAGCTGTGCGCCGGCGTCGTCCCTTGCGCCGAGGCGATCGCCGGCACCAATGCCGATGCCGCCACCATCATTCCCAAAGCCGATCGCATTACCCGCTTCACGCGCCTCTCCTGCCCATTGCCCCCGCCGCCCCCTTGTTCGGGGTCGCGCGATGATGTCGTCGTTCGGCGGCAAGGTGACAGGCGGAAGCGCGCGCGTCAATTTGTCAGACCTAAAAAGTCGACGGGCACATCCTCTCCGGTACGGGGAGGTGGCAGGCCGTCAGGCCTGACGGAGGGGGGCTTCCGCACGGGACATCCTTTGCGGTGCTCCCCCTCCACCATGCTTCGCATGGTCCCCTCCCCGTGCCGGGGAGGATTTTTAGAAAGTCACTGTTCGTTCGTCGGAGCCTCTTCGGGCGCCGCTTCGTCCGACGAGGCACGACCGCGCGTTACGCGCGACGTCATGCCGGTGGCCGAGGCGTCGTCGAGCACCTGCTGGTCGACCGTCCGCTCGGGCGGCGGGGGCGGCAGGGTTTCCTCGACGGCGTTCATGTCCGCGACCGGTGCGGCTTGGTTCTCCATCGCCGGCATCACGTCTTCGGGCTTCGTCTCGATCACGCCCGTGTCGTTTTCGGTCATCGCGGCCGGCTGTTCCTCCGGCTCGGAGCGCGAGCAGCCGGCCATCGCCGGCAGCAGCAGCCCCGCCGTGACAAGCGCCAGGGCGTGGCGGCGATAGGTCTTGATGGTCATGGCTTTACCCCTTTTTTCCATTACTTGGTCGACTGCGCGCGCTCGGCCGAGCGTGCCTCGATCTTGCTCGCCAGCTGGCTGTCCCAGCCATAGGGATCTTCGCGGAACCCGACCTGCCCGTCATTATTGGCGAAGGCCGTCCAGTAGAGCAGATAGACCGCCACCGGCTCGGCCATGCTGGCGCGTACCGTCTTGCCCGACGCCAACGTCGCGTCGACCGCCGCCGGCTGCCATTCGGGCGTGGTCTTCAGCACCCAGTCGGCCAGTTCGGCGGGCTTTTCCAGCCGGACGCAGCCATGGCTGGCCAGCCGGTCGAACTTCGAAAAGCCCGACTGCGCCGGCGTATCGTGCAGATACACGGCGAAGTCGTTGGGGAAGTCGAACTTGAACCGCCCCAGCGCACTCTTTTCCGAGGATTGCTGGAGGCGCTTGGAGCCGTCGCCATTGTCGATGATGCGGAAGCCCGCGCGCTTCAGATAGCCGGGATTGGCGCGCTCCTTGGGCCATAATTCCTTGTTCGCGATCGAGCTGGGCACGTTCCACGGCGGATTGAGCACGACACTGTGGATCGAGGACACCAGCATCGGCGTCTCGTTGCCCGGCCGCCCCGTCACCGCCTTCATCGACATGACGGGATTGTCGCCCTCGAACACGGTCAGCACGGCGGCGGCGATGTTCACCTGCACCCGCTTGGCCTCCAGCTGCTGGGGCAGCCAGCGCCAGCGCTCCATATTCGCCATGATCTGGCGGATGCGCTGCGACACGGGCACGTTCAGCGCGGCGATCGTCTGCGCCCCCACCGTGCCGACGGGGTTCAGGCCGTAGCGACGCTGGGCACGGCGCACCGCCGCCAGCAGCGGTTCGTCGAAGGTCGCGCCGGTCGCGCTAACCGCCGGGTCCTCCATCGCGAGGCGCTTGCGCAGTTGGGCCACCAGCGGCCCGCTCGACTGATAGGGGATGGCGGCGTTGGCCGGCAGCGCGGTCCAGCCGCCTGCCTCCGCCATCGCGCGATAGCGGGCGAGCCCGGCGACCAGCGTGTCGTAACCGGCATAGGGCGGCGGCAGCGATGCGATCCAGTCGGCGATCCGATCCTGCCGCACCGCGTCGGTAAAGCCGGGCAGCGGGTCATAGGATTGCGGCCGGATACCCCAGTCCTTCGTGAAGTCGGCGGTGTCGAGCCGCCCGACATGCACGGCATGCGCGTAATCGAGGGCGATACGCGCGATCGCGTCCGGGGCCATGCCCGACAGGTCGCGCGGTGCGCCCTGTCGCAGGCCGTTGGTCACCTCCCCCTTGGCGATCAGCGTCGCGAGCTGGCGCGCCTGCGCCTCACTGAGCGTCGGCATCGCCACCGGGGCTGTGATCTGGGTCGGGGTGGCGATCCGGGGCGTGGTGGCCGGCGCTTGGGCCGCGGGCGGCATGGTCGCCTGCGGTGTCGCGGCGGGTACGGGCACGGGTGGCGGCGACACCTGCGCCATCAGCGGCATCGCGACGAGCGATCCGCCCGCCAACGCGCCGATCCAACGGGTAACCGAACGGCCAGAAACAGGGAAAGGCGATGCGGTCATAATATCAGGATTGCCCCTTCTCGACATGGTGCCCCTCGGCAAACGCGGCCGATTGCACCATCCTATCCTACGCCAAGCTGAACCGATCGGTCCCGCCCCCGATTAATTTTTTTGCCGGCCGGCCCCTGCCGGATCGCCTTCGATCCGCTTCCCAAGCGACGGACATAATGGGCGTTAACCAACTGAATCAGTTCCGATTGCGGACAGGTAGCATCTCAGGCGCGGCCGACCCGGTTAGCATGTCAGCAATGGGAGGAGGTCGTGCGCCCGCACGGCATGACACGGGTTCACGGCCCTTCTCCCGCCGACGCCGACGCGTCGGTCCAGTGACATGCGAAAAGGGAGGATCACGCCATGCAGACCGAGATCATCGCAAAGGCAACCGGCACCACCACGACCACCACCGCCAATGTCATCGATCTCACCACGCCCAGCGTCGTCCGCCTCGATCTGAACCGCGATCGGGTGGCGAGCATGGAGCGGGACGGTGATGATCTCGTCATCCGCCTGACCGACGGTCAGACCATTCGCATCGACAATTTCTATGCCGACCAGCGCGGCGTGGGCAGCGACTTGGTGCTGCGCGAGGATAATGGCGGCCTGTGGCTGACCAACCCGAGCGCCAGCGGCGCGGGCCGGTTCACGACGCTGACCAATCTCGACGATCTGCTGGCGGCGCAGAAAAAAAAAAAAAAAAAAAAAAAAAAAAACCAGAAAAAAGTCCTTGAGGGAA
>NZ_JBNNOB010000192.1:0-4943 GCF_050274375.1 Sphingomonas sp. NPDC019816 | reverse complement strand
TTCCCTCACAAACCGGACATCGCATTCCATCCTCCCTGTTCCAAATCACCAGAACGAAGAAGAACCCGAAAAGCAGCCACGGTGAACAGTCCCCCTGCAAGGGGGGGAGTGGGTCTATCTCATGTCATACTGCTCTAGAACCCCTCGGGCAGGTCGATCGGGCCGACGATATGCTGGTAACTGCGCACGGCGTAGCGGTCGGTCATGCCCGCAATGAAGTCGGCGATATGCCGGCTGCGTTCCGGCTCCGCACCGGGCAGCCGTTCGCGCCACTCCTCGGGGAGCAGCGCCGGGTCGGCGCGGTAGGCGGCGAACAGCCCCTTGACGATGCCATGCGCCGCATCCGCCGCCGCCAGCTGGCGCGGGTGGTGATAGAGATTGGCATACATGAACCGCTTCAGGTCGCGCTCCTCGACCCGCATCGCGTCCGAAAAACCGACCAGCGCATGGCCGGCGGCGCGGACATCGGCGACGTCCCCTACCCCGCTCTCGATGATCCGCCGCCGCGTCTCGGCGACGAGGTCGTTGACCATCACCCCGATCTGCGAGCGGATGAGTTCGCTCGCGAGTCGCTTGGAGGCGACATCGGGAAATTTCGCCCGTGCCACGTCCCAGCCGCGCGCGACCAGCGGCACCGCCAGCATCTGGTCGAGCGTCAGCAGCCCGGCACGCAGCCCGTCATCGATGTCGTGATTGTCATAGGCGATGTCGTCCGCCAGCGCCGCGACCTGCGCCTCCAGCGAGGCATGGCTCTCCAGATCGAGCGGGAAGTCGGCATCCGCTTCACGCAGCGCCCAGCCGGGATGGCGCACCGGCCCGTTATGCTTGGCCAGCCCTTCCAGCGTCTCCCAGGTCAGGTTCAACCCGTTCCAGCGCGGATAGGGTCGCTCGATCGCGGTCAAGGTGCGCAGCGTATGGCCGTTGTGATCGAATCCGCCCTGATCGGTCAGCGCCGCCTTCAGCGCATCCTCGCCGGCATGGCCGAAGGGCGGATGGCCGATGTCATGCGCCAGGCACAGCGCCTCGGTCAGGTCCTCGTTCAGTCCCAGCGTGCGTGCGATCGTCCGGCCGATCTGCGCGACTTCCAGGCTATGGGTCAGGCGGACGCGGAAATGGTCGCCATCGGGGGCCATGAAGACCTGCGTCTTGTGGCGCAGCCGGCGAAAGCTGATCGAGTGGATGATCCGGTCGCGATCGCGCTGGAACGCGTCGCGCGGGCCGCGCTCCAGCCCCTTGGTCTCGTCATGGCAGCGTCCCCGGCTTTGCTCGGGAAACGACGCCCAGGGCGCGAAGCGGGTCATCGCCTTACTTCGCGTCGAGCCGCATGACCGCCTGCCCCGCCTCGCTGCTGACCGGGAAGGCCGACACGCCCTTCTTCGCCAGCTTGTTGACGAACGCCCGCGCTTCCTCGTCAGTCTTGAACGGACCGGTCAGCACGCGGTGAGTCGCCCGCAAGGGGGTCTTATACCCCTGATGCCCGGCGAACAGCTCGGGCGCCTTGGCCTTGGCGGCGGCCCAGGCCTTGGGCAGGTCGCTCTCGTTCGCGCCGCCCGCGACCTGGACCCAGATGCGCGACGGGTTGGCGCGCGCCTTGCGCTTCTCCTCGGCGGCTTCCTTGTCGGCGAGCGCCTTCTTTTCAGCCTCGGCCTTTTTCAGCGCCAGCGCCTTTTTGTCGGCGGCGGCCTTGGCGAGCTTGGCCTTGCGCTCGGCGGCGATCGCCTTGGCATCGCGCACGGGCGGCTCGACCACCTCGGCGGCCTTTTCGCGTGCGGCCTCGTCGCGCTCGGCCTTGGCCTTCGCTTCGGCCAGCACGCGCTGCGACCCGCTGCTCATCGGTGCGGCGGCGGCGATCTCGGCCGGGCGTTCGGGCCCTTCGACGCCCAGTTCGGAGGCGGGGATCGACAGATTGGCGACGATCCGCGCCAGCACCGAATCCTCCCGTACCGCTCGCGCCGCCGCCAGCGACGGACGCTGGGCGACCGGTTTGGCCGCCGGGGCGGGCTCTTCGCGTTGGGGAGGCAGCGGCTGGATCATCGCGGTGGCGACCGGCGCGGGGGTCGGGGTGACCGGCGCGGCCTGCGCCGGCGGGGTCGCAGGCGCCGACGATGTGGTGGACGGTTGCGGCTGAACCGGTGTCGCCTGCGCGATCTGGGCGGGCGGCGTGGCCGGCGGCAGCGGTTGGATCATCGGCCGCGCTGCTTCGGTGGATGCCACCGCCGTGGCGGGGGCCGCGCCGCTTGTGGTTGTCGTGGTGGCGCCGGGCAACGGCTGGACCATGCGCATCGGGGTCGCCGCAGGGGTGACGCGCTGCTCGACCGGCATTCGGGACGGGGCGGCCGACGCCATCTGGGTCGGCGCCCTGGCCTGGCCTGGCGCCGCCGTGGGACCGGGCTCGCTGGCGGCCAGCGCGACGCCGCGATTGCCCCGCGTCGGGTTGCGACCAGTACGACGCCCGTCCGTCCGCGATGGGACTGGGGCTGCCGTCGACGCAGAGGCGAGCGCCACCGGCGCGGTCGGGGCCAGCGCCGGCAACACTGGCGCCAGCCGCGCATCGGCCAGCCGTTCTGGCGTGGCACGCGTCTCACCGAAATGGACCGCAAAGGCGCGATCCACCGCCGGCAGGGTCGGCAGACGCTGGAAAAAGGGTTGCAGCCCCTGCGCCAGTTGCGGCGGCATCATCGTCGCGGCGATCCGCGTCGCCTCGGCCATGTCGCCGGTCATCGCCAGGATGAAGGCACGCGCGCGCCACGCCGCCCGATCGGTCTTGCGCAGCAGCGGATCGAGTTGGTCCAGCGCCTGCTCCCGCTGCCCCGAAATGCCCAACGACAGCGCGTAGCGGCGAATGATCTCATCGGTCGGCGCGCTCGCGATCGCGGCGCGATACTCACGCTGCGCGCGGGGCTGATCGCCCACCAGGTCATAGGCGAAGCCGCGATCCGCCGCGAACTGCGCGCTCGGCAGGCCAGCCGCCTCGGCCTGCGCGAAGTAGCGCAGCGCTTCGCCCGGCCGCTCGGAACGGACGAGGATCGACCCCATGCCCGCCTTGATCCGGGGATCGCGCGGATCGACCTTTTCGGCGCGCGCCAGCAGCGAGGCCGCGCCCGATAGGTCGTCGAGATGGATGGACAGCTGTGCCGCCTCGATCAGCGCGTTCACGTCACGCGGATTCTGCGCCACGCGGCGCATCACGTCCCCCAGCCGATCGGCATCGGTCGTACCGGGAAGCGGCTGGACCATCGCCTGGGCCAAAAGCGGGAACGGAGCGGTCGCCAGCATCAGGGCGAGCGCCAACGAAGCGCGGGAAAGGAAGGTCGGCGTCATGGGACTAGGCCCCATAAAGCGCGTTTCGCGCCGCCGGGCAATGGGGATCGCACACGCCGCGCGCCCGGTTGTTCCACACGGTCGACCAAAAAGGCCAGGGCCAGCTGGGGATCATGGCGGATGGCGCATGGTGGATCGCGGCCGAGCCCTGTCAGGCCTTCATCGATCGGATCGGACGAGGCGCTGCCCCTTGAATCGAATCCTTCCGAGGCCATCAAGGGCCTCGGCAGATCGAAGCACGACATGTTCCGAGGAAGGGCAAAATGGTCACTCCGCCTCACCTGTCCTCGCAATCACCAAGACGGTGGGTGGCGTCAGGCAAGCCCCTCCCCTTCAGGGGAGGGGTTGGGGTGGGGCCTCACCAATAACGAAGCACTCGCGGAAGCGCCTCTCCCCCGCCCCTCCGTTGCAAGGAATCATGCGAAACTCTGCACATCACCCCGGCGCAGGCCAGGGTCCAGTTGGATAAGCGCCAATAAGCGATGGAAAGCGTTCAGCATCTGACGCCCTGCCTCCGCCGGGGTGGAGAGCGGAGAAACGCCAATTTCACGACGATCCCCTTAAACGGAGGCCGGCTTCTACACCCACCATGGGCTCGCGGAAATGCCCCACCCCCGCCCCTCCTCTGAAGAGGAGGGGTGATTTCGTTTCGGGCTTCCCGGCTCCGATCGGGAGCATCAAGGCGGATAGAGCCGCATCCGCCACCCGCCCCCTATTCAGCAACAAAAAGGCCCACCCGATCGCTCGGGCAGGCCCTTTTGCAACGCCTCCGCCGGTGAAACCGACGATGGCGCCTTACTGGTTATTCTGGCGGTGCAGGAAGCGCGGGATGTCCAGCGAGGAATCACCCGAGCCTTGCGCATTGTCGTCACGCTGCGCACCGCGGGCCGCGTTCGACATGCGCTCGAACAGCGTGCCGCCCAGCTTCACGCGGGGGGCGGGCTGTGCGGGAACGTCGCCGGCCTCGCTGCCGGGGGCCAGCCAGCGGCGGCGGGCTTCTTCCGAACCGGGAGCCGGCTCGACCGATGCGGCATGGGTCGGCGCCTGGGGCTGGGCCGGCGCGCTGGGGACCATCGTGTCGGCGCCCAGGACCAGTTCATCCTCCTGCGCCGGCTTGGGCGCAGGCGAAGCGGCGACCGGGGTCGAAGGCGGCGTCACGACCGGCGCGGCCGGAGTCACGCCGGGCGACGGTGCGGATTGCTGCGACACGACGGGGGCGGGCGTCGGGGCGGGTGCGGCGACCTGCGATGCGGGCGTGGCGGCGGTCGGCTCGCTCGCACGGGGGCTTGGCGAGTCGTCGGCCTTGCGCGCCATGCCGCCCATGCTGAAGCTGCTGCGCTGCGCCTCGACCGGCGCGGCGGCACCCGGCTTCACATCGGCGTCGATGCCGGTGGCGACCACCGACACGCGGATGCGGCCCTCCAGTTCGGGATTGAACGCCGAACCCCAGATGATGTTGGCTTCGGGATCGACCAGCTCGCGAATGTGATTCGCCGCCTCGTCCACCTCGAGCAGGCGCATGTCGTCGCCGCCGGTGATCGAGATGATGACGCCCTTGGCACCCTGCATCGACACGCCGTCGAGCAGCGGATTGGCGATCGCCTTCTGCGCCGCCTCGATCG
>NZ_JBNNOB010000191.1:0-4948 GCF_050274375.1 Sphingomonas sp. NPDC019816 | reverse complement strand
TTTTTTTTTTTTTTTTTTTTTTTTTTTTTTTTTTTTTTTTTTTTTTTTTTTTGTGGTTTTTTTTTTTTTTTTTTTTTTTTTTTTTTTTTTTTTTTTTTTTTTCTTTTTTTTCTTTTCTTCAACCTGCGCCGGATGAAGTCGAAGCTCGACGCGTTCGAGGACGGCGACCTGCGCCCCGAGGACGTGACCAAGATCGCCACCGATCTCGGCGTCAACGAGGACGAGGTCATCAGCATGAACCGCCGCATGGCGATGGGGGGCGACACCTCGCTCAACGTCTCGATGCGCGAGGATGGCGAGGGTCAGTGGCAGGACTGGCTGGCCGATGACGCGCCGCTGCAGGACTCGGTCGTCGCCGAGCAGCAGGAGGCGGATGTCCGCCACGACATGCTGGTCAGCGCGATGGACGACCTGAACGACCGCGAGAAGCACATCCTGACCGAGCGTCGCCTGACCGACGATCCCAAGACGCTGGAAGAGTTGAGCCAGGTTTACGGTGTCAGCCGCGAGCGCGTCCGCCAGATCGAGGTGCGCGCGTTCGAGAAGCTGCAAAAGGCGATGATGCGCATCGCCGGTGAAAAGCGGCTGCTGGCGGCCGCTTGAGTATGATCGGCCGCACCGTCGTCATCGGCGGCGGCGCGGCCGGAATCGCGGCGGCGCGGACGCTGCACGATGCGGGGCGCGAGGTCCTGCTGATCGAGGCGGCGGATCGACTGGGCGGCCGGGCACGCAGCGTTCGTCTGCCGACCAGCCATGTCGTCGATCATGGTTGCGGCTGGCTCCATTCGGCCGGGCGTAATCCTTGGACGGCCATTGCCGAACAGGCGGGCTTCACCATCGATCGGCGCTCGCCCAACTGGCAGGTCCAGTGGAACGATTTGGGCTTTCCCCCTGACGAAAAGCGCGCCTCGGGCAAGGCCTATGCCCGGTTCGAGGAGGCCGCGATGGCCGCACTCGACGGACCGGATCGTCCATTGTCCGACTTCGTGGCAAAAGACGATCCCTGGCGACCGATGATCGACGCGATCTCGGGCTATGCCAATGGCGCGTCGCTCGCCGAAGTGTCGCTGCACGACTGGGCAGCGTATGAGAATGCCGCGACCGACGACAATTGGGCGGTGGTCGAGGGCTATGGCACCGTTGTCGCGCATCACGCCGCCGGTCTGACGATCCGTACCGGCGTCACCGCGACGCGCATCGACCATCGCGGCAAGACGATCCGCATTGAAACCTCCGCCGGAACGATCGAGGCGGATCACGTCATCCTCGCCGTCCCCACCACAGTCCTGGCCCAGGGAAAGCTGACCTTCGACCCGCCGCTTCCCGCCAAGCAGGACGCCGCCGCCACGTTGCCGCTAGGGATAGCCGACAAGGTCTTCCTGTCGGTTGAAGGCCCCCTGCCCTGGCCCGCCCATGCCCATCTGACCGGCAATCCCCATAGCGCCTGCACTGCCAGCCACCGCCTCTCCCCCTTCGGCTGGCCGATCGTCGAAAGCTTCTTCGGCGGCCCGTGTGCCGAAGCAATGGAGGAAGACGGCGCAGCCGCGGCCTTCGCCATCGACGAACTGGTGGCGTTGCTGGGGAGCGACTGGCGGCGGCGGTTCACCCCGCTGGACGCGACACGCTGGCGGCATGTTCCGTTGATCGGCGGCAGTTATAGCCATGCCAGGGTCGGCCACGCCGGTGCGCGCCAGACACTGGCCGAACCGGTCGATGATCGTATCTTCTTCGCGGGTGAAGCCTGTTCGCGCGAGGATTTCTCGACCGCGCACGGGGCCTATGAAACCGGCGTAGGCGCAGCGCGGTTGCTATTGGGCGATCATTCCTGGTCTTAATCCCACCAGAAAAACCACCAGTCGGCCCGGATCAATTCACTGGCGAATGCGGCCATCGACCCGATACCCTGATCGACGATATCGGGGCAATAGGCATGGAGTTCGTGCGCAAGCTGCCAAGCCTGCTGTCGGTCCTTCGGGCGGTTCCGAATCCGAACGTTCATGGTATCGCCGTTGAGACCGGCCAGTTCCGCCCCGAAACGCGCATGCCAGGATCGCAACGCCGCGACATGAAGCTCAGGCGGCGGGCACGCGTTCCAGCCGCCCCAGCGGAGATAGGCGGGCGCCTCCCAACTTCTTTCCGTCGGGAGGATCAGGATATGCGCCTTTTCCAGCGGCCGGCCCGTCTGCAAATCCTGAGCGACCGTCAATCCCGGCGGCGCTTCGGCGGAGGGGGCAGGCCATGTTTTTGGAAGGACGTCATCGTCCTGGGGCGGGGATATCCCGGCCGCCTTGTAGAGATCGGCGGGAAACTCCACCTTCGCCGACGCTGCCAAGATCTGCTCTGTCGAACGCGGCGCGATGCGCTCGGCGGCTGCCCCTGACACGACGGGGTTGTTTAGGCTGAATTGCTCCGCGATGCGCTCCAGATCGGCGTCACCACCGACCACGACAGGCCATCCCCGCTTCGCGGCCCGGCACTTTTCCCATTCCGCCAGCGCCTGGGCCCCTGGAACCGTGATCTTGTCGTAGCGTAGCGCCACCGCATTCGGATCGGGAGCCGGCGGCGCCGGAACGCTCCGCGACATGGCCTCCCGCCCTGCCATGCCGCTCAAGCCGACCGTCGCCAGCCCACCGATCAACAATCGCCGCGTCGGTTCCATGTCGTCCCCCCGATACCCACGCAGCCACAATGCCACCGACTCTCCGACAGGAATATGAAAAAGGCCCCGGCTTTCGCCGAGGCCCCATTCCCTTCGACGATCCGATCAACTCACCGGATCGGCGAGTTCGGGTCCAGTCGCATGTCCAGATAACGGTCCACCGATCCCATCAGCTCGGGCATCTCATGCTCGAAGAAGTGGTTGGCCTTCGGGATGGTGTCGTGGTGGATGGTGATGTGCTTCTGGGTGCGCAGCTTGTCGACCAGCTTCTGGGTCGCCGCCGGGGTCGCGACCTCATCGGCCTCGCCCTGGATGATGATGCCCGAGGAGGGGCACGGCGCCAGGAAGGTGAAGTCATACATATTGGCGGGCGGCGCGACCGAGATAAAGCCGCGAATTTCCGGGCGGCGCATCAGCAGCTGCATCCCGATCCACGCGCCGAAGCTGACGCCCGCGATCCAGGTGGTCGACGCCTCGGGGTGGAAGCTCTGCACCCAGTCGAGCGCGGAAGCCGCATCGGACAGTTCGCCGATGCCGTTGTCGAACGTGCCCTGGCTCTTGCCGACGCCGCGAAAATTGAAGCGCAGCGTGGCGAAGCCGCGCCGCTGGAAAGTCTTATAGAGTTCCTGCACAATCCGGTTGTTCATCGTGCCGCCCGCATTGGGGTGCGGGTGAAGGATCATGGCGACGGGCGCGCGCGGACGCGGAGCGGGAGCGAAACGGCCTTCGAGGCGGCCTTCGGGGCCGGGAAAAATGACTTCAGGCATCAAAACTCGCCGATCTGGATGCGCGCTGGTGGAGCGCCGGGAACGTTGCGCTATATAGGCCGACACGCCATTTTCGCAATTGTTCGATCATTTCAAAGACGGAACAAGCCCCTGCCCCGCCTGTATCTCGACCATGCCGCCACGACCCCGATGATCGAGGCCGCGCGTGCCGCGCTGGCGGAGGGGTGCGCGATCTGGGCCAACCCCTCCTCCCCCCATGCCGAGGGGCGCGCCGCCAAGCGCGCGCTGGAAGACGCCCGCGCCGCCGTCGCCCGCGCGCTGGGCTGGAAGCACGAGATATTGTTCACCAGCGGGGCGAGCGAATCGCTGTCGATCGCCCTGACCCGCGCGATGGCGGAGCGGCGCTTCGTCGGCGCGATCGACCATGACGCGGTGCTGCGTGCCGCGCCGGACGCGATCGTGATGCCGGTCGGGCCCGGCGGCGTGCTGCGCCTGCCCGATCTGAGCGGCCCGCGCGCGGTGGTGACCGTGCAATGGGCCAATAGCGAGACGGGCGTGCGTCAGCCGATTACGCAGCTGGCCGAGGCGATCCATGCCGCCGGCCATATCCTGCTGGTCGACGCCGCGCAGATGCCCGCCGGCGCGGACCCGGAGGTCATCGAGCATGCCGACCTGGTCGCACTGTCGGCGCACAAGCGCGGCGGACCGCCGGGGATCGGCGCATTGCTGGTCCGCGACCTGGCGCTGCTGGCACCGACCGGCGGACAGGAGCGCGGCTATCGCCCCGGCACCGAGAATATGCCGGGCGTGCTGGGCTATGCAGCCGCGCTGGCCGAAGCGGAGCCGGACCATGCCGAGTTGCGTGCGCATCTGGACGATGCGATCCGGCGTTCGGGCGGGATCGTGGTAGCGGACGCCAGCCGCCGCCACCCGGCCATCGCCAGCTATCACATGCCCGGCAAGCCATCGGCGGCGCAGCTGATCCAGTTCGACCTGGCGCAAATCTCGGTCTCAGCGGGCAGCGCCTGCGCGAGCGGTAGCCTGAAGCCGAGTCATGTGCTCGCCGCGCTCGGCTGGGACGTCGAGGCGGGGCGCGAGGTGGTGCGGGTCAGCTTCGGCCGGACGACAACGCGCGACGATGTCGACCGCTTCGTCACCGCCTGGCGCGCGATCGCGCGGGGGAAGCGGATCGCATGATCTATCTCGACTATCAGGCGACGACCCCGCTCGCGCCCGAAGCGCTGAAGGCGATGCTCCCCTGGCTGGAGCAGGGCCATGCCAACCCCCACTCCCCCCACCGCGCCGGGCGACAGGCGCGCGCCGCCGTCGAGGTCGCGCGGGATCAGGTGGCGGCTCTGCTACCCCCCGGCGGGCGGGTCGTCTTCACCAGCGGCGCGACCGAGGCGCTGAACTGGGCGATCAAGGGTGCAAGCGGCGGGATCGTGACCACCGCGATCGAACATGCCGCCGTGCTCGACACCGCCGCCGCAACCGAGCGACCGTTGACCGTCCTGCCGGTCGATGGCGAGGGGCTGGTCGCGGCATGCCCCGATGACATCGA
>NZ_JBNNOB010000190.1:0-4959 GCF_050274375.1 Sphingomonas sp. NPDC019816 | reverse complement strand
GACGATCACGCCCAAGGAGATCGAGGCCGTGATCGCCACCATGGCGCGCATCCCGCCCAAGAGCGTGTCGACCGACGACCGCCAGCAGCTGGAAACGCTGGAGACCGATCTCAAGCGCGTGGTGTTCGGCCAGAATGCCGCGATCGAGAACCTGTCCTCGGCGATCAAACTGAGCCGCGCCGGGCTTCGCGATCCCGACAAGCCGATCGGCAACTATCTGTTCACCGGCCCCACGGGCGTCGGCAAGACCGAGGTTGCGCGCCAGCTGGCGACGATCCTGGGCATTCCGCTCCAGCGGTTCGACATGTCCGAATATATGGAGCGTCATTCGGTCAGCCGTCTGATCGGTGCCCCCCCGGGCTATGTCGGCTATGACCAGGGCGGTCTGCTCACCGATGCGGTCGATCAAAATCCGCATTCGGTGCTGCTGCTCGACGAGATCGAGAAGGCGCATCCCGATCTGTTCAACATCCTGTTGCAGGTGATGGACAACGGCAAGCTGACCGATCACCACGGCAAGACGGTCGATTTCCGCAACACGATCCTGATCATGACGACCAATGCCGGTGCCGCCGACATGGCGCGTGAGACGGTCGGGTTCGGCACCCTCACCCGCGAGGGCGAGGATGAGCAGGCCGTGCAGAAGATGTTCACGCCGGAATTCCGCAACCGCCTGGATGCGATCGTGCCCTTCGGTTACCTGCCGCCGGAAGTCGTGGCGCGGGTGGTGGACAAGTTCATCCTCCAGCTCGAACTCCAGCTGGCGGACCGCAACGTCCATATCAGCCTGGACGAGGCGGCGAAGAGCTGGCTTACCGAAAAGGGCTATGACCGCCTGTACGGTGCACGTCCGATGGGCCGCCTGATCCAAGAGAAGATCAAGCAGCCGCTGGCCGAGGAACTGCTGTTCGGCAAGCTGGTCCATGGCGGCGAGGTGACGGTGAAGATGAAGGACGGCGCGCTGTCCTTCGCGATCGAACCGGCGGCGCCCAAGAAGCCGCGCAAGAAGGGCGGCAAGCCCGCTTCGGTCGACGCCGGCTGATCGGCTGAAACAACAAGCAAACAGACAGGGGCCGGGTAGCGATACCCGGCCCCATTTCTATCCAATTAGCATGAGGACACTAACTAAAGTTAGTTGATTTAACGTTCCCAGTCTTGCCGCCCGAGCGATGAGGTCGTCATACAATTGTCATACCGACGATCGACTCAAGCATAGTTGCCCCTTTCGTAAAAATTAACGCAACATTTACTATATTCTGCTATGCACCCCGCCATGGGGGCGATCAGATACGGAATTGGCGCGCTGATTCTGGCGATGTTCATCGCTCTGCTGCCGCTCGCCCCCGCCAGGGCGGAAAAGCCCGATGCACTTCAAACGTGCATTCGCCCGATCGAACCGGGCGACACGGCGCACGCATTGTTCATGGACCCTCAGGCTTTCGATTGTCGCGGTGATCAATCCCGTTATGGCACGGGTGATTTCTGGGTGTTGTCCGCCCCGCTGCCGATCCTTCCCGGCGACCCGCGCGAGCGATTGGCCATCACCTTCGCCAGCACCTGGCAGGACGCGACGACCCTGCACATCCTCTATGCCGACGGCAGCATCCGGGACGTCGCGTTCACCAGCGGGACCACCGCCCCCTATCTGCTGCTGGGCGCGACCATCGCGGTGCCGCTGCCGCGCGAGGCGACGCGGCCCGTTCGCATCCTGTGGGAAGCGCATGGCGCGGCCAACATGCGCGGTGTCGTTCGCGGTGCGCATCTGGTGCATTATGCCGATGCGCTGGCGGTCGAGTCGTCGCTCAGCCTGGTCTACGGCATCATCATGGGGCTGGTGATCGGCCTGGGCATCTACAACCTCGCGCTCTGGCCCGCGCTGCGCCAACCTTTGCAGCCGGTCTATTGCATGCTGCTGTTCTTCATCACCGGCTATGCGCTCTGCTCGTCGGGGCTGATCGGCCAGTGGCTGCCCTGGCTCGACAATAACGAGCGGCACCGGTGGAATGCGATCATGCTGGGCGGCGTCGCGCTGACCCTGGTCATCTTCGCCCGCCATTTCTTCGAGCGGAAGGTGTTCGACGGTTGGCTGGACCGCTGGGCGATCGTCACCTTCGTCCTGATCGCGATTCCCAATGCCGCCTTCGCGCTGCTCGCGCCACGCTGGATCCGGCCGCTCGACACGGGGGTGGTCGTCGGGTTCCTGGTGCTGCTGGTGTTCCTGGTCGCGGTACTGGTCAGCGCCTGGCGGCGGCGCAGCAACTTCCTCTGGGCCTTCGCCATCGCCTGGGGCACGCCGATCATCCTGGCGATGTTCCGTGTGCTCCACGCGCTGCACCTGATCGAATGGCGTCCCTGGATCGACCAGTCGACGCTGTTGTCGATGGGGGCCGAGGCGCTGATCGCCAGCCTGGGCGTCGCCTATCGCATCTATCTGCTCAGTCGCGAGCGCGACCAGGCCCGCGCGCACGAACGCGCCGCGCGCCGTCTGGCCGATACCGACCCGCTGACCGGGCTGTTCAACCGTCGCGCGCTGCTCGATCAGGCGGTCGGGCGCAGCGGACCGCAAACGCTGATCCTGGCGGATATCGATCACTTCAAGCGGATCAACGACACGCTCGGTCACGACGAAGGGGACGAGGTCCTGCGCGGCTTCGCGCAGGCGCTGATCGACACGCTGCCGCCCGGCACGCTGGCCGCGCGTATCGGCGGCGAGGAATTCGCGCTGGTCGCCGATGCCGATCACGCGCCCGAGCCCGACGCGCTGCTCGAACGGCTGCGCGCGGCGACCTATCCGGCCGGGCTGAAGGTCACCGCCAGCCTGGGGCTATGCACCGGCCCGCTGCGCGACGACGCCGATTGGCGCACCCTGTACCGCGAGGCCGATCAGGCCCTGTTCGCCGCCAAGAAGGGCGGCCGCGACCGCGCCTGCCATGCCCCCGGTCGGGACATCGCCCCTCCCGCCGGCATCCCCCCCTTGTCCGCCACCGCGCCATGGCGTAAAACGGCGATCGGGGGAGCGGCGTGTGGACAAAAGGCAGATCATGGTCGTGGCGGGGGTCTTGGCGCTGGTCGCGCTGGGACAGCGTCATCCCATCGCTGACATCCGCCTGGTCACCCACGACCTGACCGATCGATCGCCCCGGCGGGTACAGGCCGCGGTCGACCTGGGCGTCTTTGGCGTCTCGTTTCTCTACACCTGGACGGTCCGTCGCCTGCGTTAAGCCGGTATTGTCGCACATAACCCATGCGAGGCTGCTTGCGCGTGTCGCGGGGCTGCCCCATAGCGGCGTCATGGATACGCCCATCGAAGAACTGACGTTCGAGGACGCCCTCAAGGAACTGGAGAGGATCGTCGGCCGGCTGGAAAGCGGCGAAGCGACGCTCGACGAATCGATCCGCCTCTATGAGCGCGGCGACCGTCTGCGCCAGCGCTGCGCCGAACGGCTCGACGCCGCCCAGGCCCGGATCGAGGCGATCCGCCTCGACGCCGAGGGCAAGGCTGCGGGCACCCGCCCCTTCCAGGCCGGTTGAGCGTGGCGACCACCGTCATGCCGACTTTACGCGACGCCCTCGACGACGTCGCGCAGGACATCGACCGCCGCTTTGCCGAGCTGCTCGCCGATCCCGGCGATCCGCGCGCCTCGCTCTATGCCGCGATGCGCCACGCCGCGATCGGCGGCGGCAAGCGGCTTCGCCCGCTGCTCGTCTTCGCGACCGCGCGGCTGTTCGATGTCGACCGCGACTGCGCCGGCTGGGTGGCGACCGCGCTGGAGGCGATCCACGTCTATTCGCTGATCCATGACGATCTGCCCGCGATGGACGACGACGATATGCGGCGCGGCAAGCCGACCGTGCACAAGGCGTTCGACGAGGCGACCGCGATCCTGGCGGGCGACTGCCTCCATGCGCTGGCCTTCGAAATCCTGGCCGATCCGTCGACCCACCCCGATCCCTTCGTCCGGTCCGAGCTGATCCTCGACCTGGCGCGCGCTTCCGGCCCCAGCGGCATGGCGGGCGGCCAGATGATGGACCTGGAGGCCGAGCGGCAGGTGTTCGACCTGCCCACCGTCACCCGGCTTCAGCAGATGAAGACCGGTGCGCTGATCTGCGCGGCGGTCGAAGCGGGTGCGATCCTGGGTCGCGTACCGCCCGAGGGCCGCACCCATTTGCGCGGCTATGCGCATGATCTGGGCCTCGCCTTCCAGATCGCCGACGATCTGCTCGATGCCGAGGGTGACGAGGCCACGGCGGGCAAGAAGCTGCGCAAGGACGAGGATGCCGGCAAGGCGACCTTCCTCAGCCTGCTGGGCGTCGAGCGCGCGCGCGAGCAATGCCGGATGCTGGTCGACCAGGCGATCGAACATCTGCGCGACTATGGGCACGAGGCCGATCTGCTCCGCGCCATCGCCGCCTATGTGGTGGAGCGCGACCGGTGACCCGGATCGGCGTCTATCCTGGCACCTTCGATCCCGTGACGCTCGGCCATATGGACATCATCCGGCGCGGCGCGAAGCTGGTCGACCGGCTGGTGATCGGCGTCACGACGAACCCGTCCAAGTCGCCGATGTTCACGCTCGACGAGCGCATGGCGATGGTCCGGCGCGAGGTCGCCGATGTCGCGGGCGAGATCCATGTCGTCGCCTTCGATTCGCTGCTCATGGATTTTGCCGAGCGCGAAGGGGCGAAGGTGATCGTACGCGGCCTGCGCGCCGTCGCCGATTTCGAATATGAATATCAGATGGCGGGCATGAACCAGCAGATCAATCCGCGCGTCGAGACCGTCTTCCTGATGGCCGATGTCGCGCTGCAGCCGATCGCCAGCCGCCTGGTCAAGGAAATCGCGATGTATGGCGGCAACATCGCCAAGTTCGTGACGTCCGCCGTATGTGAGGATGTGGTCGCGCGCGTCGAGAAGATCGGCCGCAAGGGGTCCTAAACCTATTCCTCCCCTGTAAGGGG
>NZ_JBNNOB010000189.1:0-5011 GCF_050274375.1 Sphingomonas sp. NPDC019816 | reverse complement strand
GAACCCAGATCGGCCCAGTCCACTTCCCGCGCCAAACGCTCCAGCCGGACATTGCGACCCAAGCGCGGCGACACCAGGCCATCCACCAAGCTACCCTGATCCATCGCAAACGTCCCCCCGCCTGCAACCATGAATCACCGTCGCACGACTTTTGCAACGATCCCCTGAAGGGGAGGGGCTCGTCTTAATGTGACGCAATGTCATCACGCTCTGGACCACTCCGGCGCAAGCCGGGGTGGAGCGAGACGAGGGAGAAAACTTTAACGTCGCCCCGACCCCTTGCAGGGAGGTATCTTTGCAAGACCGGCAGCGGGGCCGGCTTCGGGGGGAGCGCTGAGCTCGTGATTAAGGTCTCCGCCTCGTCCCTGCCCCCTGGACTCCCCCGATCATTCAAAGAGCGGGTTCAGAATTCCGACCAATCCCCATCGTCGATCGCCACGGCCGCGCTGGATGCACGCGCGACGCGCGGAGCGGCGGCGATACGGGTCGCGGCTTGCGCGGCGCGCGCCTGAAGCTGATGAACGGGGGAAGCCGCCGGCATCGGCGCGGGACGATGGGCCAGGCGGAAACGGGCCACCTGGCGGGTCAGATTATCGGTTTCCTCCGACAGGGTGCGCGCGGCGGCCGTCGCCTCCTCGACCATCGCCGCGTTCTGCTGGGTCACGCCGTCCATCTCGTTCACGGCAGTGTTCACCTGCTGAAGGCCGGTGGCCTGCTGGGCGGCCGCCGAGGCGATGTCGGAGACCAGCATGTTGATCTCGCCGATCCGCCCGGTGATGCGGGTCAGCGCCGCGCCCGCCTGCGCGACCAGTTCGACCCCGGCATCGACCTGCTCGGTCGAGGCGGTGATCTTGGCCTTCACATCCTTGGCGGCGTCGGCCGAGCGCTGCGCCAGCGCGCGGACCTCGGATGCGACAACGGCGAAGCCCTTGCCCGCATCGCCCGCGCGCGCGGCCTCGACACCGGCATTCAGCGCCAGCAGATTGGTCTGGAACGCGATGCCGTCGATCACCGCGATGATCTCGCTGATCTCATGCGAGGAGCGCTCGATCCCGGTCATGGCCTCCACCGCGCGATGGACCACGTCCGACGATTGCTCGGCATCGACGCGGGTGCCCGAGACGACGTCGTGCGCACGCTTGGCGTTGTTGGCGGTCTCGTTCACCGTCTCGGTGATCTCATGCATCGCCGCCGCCGTTTCCTCCAGGCTGGCGGCCTGCTGCTCGGTGCGGTGCGACAGGTCGTCGGAGGCCTGGCGGATATCGCTCGCGCCGTTGCCGATGCCCTGCGCGCTGACCGATACGGCGGACAATGTGGCCGAGACGGCGTCCATCGCCTTGTTGAAGTCGTGCTTCAGTTTCTCGAACGGCCCGGTCAGTTCCGCCTCGATCTGCACGGTCAGGTCGCCCTGCGCCAGGGCATCGAGGCCGTTGCCCACGCTGTCGACGATCAGCCGCGTCTGTTCCGCCTTGGCCTGCTCGGCCCCGGTCAGCTGATTGCGAAAGGCGAGCATCGCCTCGGCCAGTTGGCCCACCTCGTCGCGGCGTTCCTCGACCTCGGGCTTGGCGGTCATGTCGCCCGCCGCCAGCCGCCGCATCGCCGCCGTCATCGACGCCAGCGGGTTGGCGATGCCTCTAATCAGCGACAGCAGCATGACGCCGGCCAGCGCCAGCACGCCGATGGAAATGGCGATCGAGATGTTGCGCGACCAGATATAGTCGGCATTGGCAGCGGCCATCTCGCTTTCCATCCGCTCGATCTGGCTTTGCTGGATGCCGGTGATGTCGGTGTTGGTCTTCCTGAAAAGTGGCCGGCTGGCGCGGAAATTGTCGGAAGCCTGCTGGGTGGCGCCCTGCCCGGCCAATTGCAGCGTGCGGCGCGACTCCGCCATGAAAACCGTCCAATCCTCACGGAAAAGGCGAAATTTCTCAATCGACTTGGGCAGGACCAGCGATTTTTGCAGGAAAGCGGAATTTCGGTCGATGATCGCCAGATTTTCCTGCGCGTCCCGCAATGCCGACTGCCGCGCGTCAGGGTCATCGGCCAGGATGCTGGTCGCTTCAGCGACACGGAAATCGGACACGGCCGTATTGATGGATGCGACAGCGACCAGCTTTTCACGCCGGTCGCGCCCCAACTTCTCCGCCGCGCTGTTCAGTTTCTGCAGCGTCATGATCGACATCACCATGGTCAGCAGCAAGGCCGCCGCCAGAACGCCGAATACGATGCATAATTTCGCGCTGATCTTGAGATTTTTCATCGCCACCACCCCTGATTCGCGGGCAGGAATAGGCGGGGCACTCTTTCGATTAGGTTAGCGCGTGGCCGGAAAGCATGAGAAATCCCGGGCCCGGCGGCTGTCAAAAGATGCGTGGTGACCCCGACTGGATTCGAACCAGTGGCCCTCAGATTAGGAATCTGATGCTCTATCCTGCTGAGCTACGGGGCCGCGCACGATGGGGTGATACAAGCGACCGATGGGATGGTCCAGTATGCTTCGCCCTTCCCCCGCGATCAGTTGGCGAGCTTGGGCGGCACCACCGGCAGGGGGAGCGGCGCGACGGGAACGCCGTCCTCGATCAGGGCCTTGGCCTCCGCCAGGCTGGCCTGGCCGTGGATCTGGGCCACGGGCGCGTCGCCGTCATGCATCGCCCGGGCGCGGTCGGCAAAGGCGGTGCCGACCCAGGTCGATGTCTCCAGCGCCTTGGCCTGCGCCTGCGCCAGCTGCGCCAGCGCGGCCTTGATCGCCTGCGGCGACGGCGCGTCGGGGCGGCTGTTGCCCTTGGCCGCGATCTGCGGCGCCATCACCGCCTTTTCGATGGACCGGTCGCCGCAAAGCGGACATTCGACCTGCTCCGCCGCCCGCTGTTCGGCATAGGCGGACGATGAGGCGAACCATGCCTCGAACACGTGCCCACTCGGGCAGCGCAGATCAAAGACGATCATGCCCGCGCCACCGGCCCGATCGCGCGGCGATGGCGGATGGTGGGCAGACGTTCGCGCACCGCCGTCACCGCCGACGTATCGATCGTCACCAGCCCCAGGCCCGCCGGCTCCCCCATGTCGAGCAGCACCTCGCCCCATGGTCCGACGACCAGTGAATGGCCATAGGTCGCGCGACCGTCCTCATGCTCGCCCGTCTGCGCGGCGGCGACCAGATGGACGCCCGCCTCGATCGCACGGGCACGCAACAGGACATGCCAGTGCGCATCGCCGGTGGGACGGGTGAACGCCGCCGGTACCGACAGGATCGTCGCCCCCGCCTCGCTCAGCGCGGCGAACAGCGCCGGGAACCGAAGGTCGTAGCAGATGGCGAGGCCCAGGCGGCCGATGGGCGTGTCGACCACCACCGCCTGCTCGCCGGCGGCATAGGCGGCGGACTCGCGCCAGCTCTCGCCGCTCGGCAGATCGACGTCGAACAAATGCATCTTGTCATAACGGGCGCGAATCGTACCGGCATCGTCGATCACATAGGCGCGGTTGGCCAGTCGACCGTCATCGCGCCGGATCGCCAGCGAGCCGAGATGTACCCAGATGCGATGCTCCGCCGCCGCCGCCCGGACACGCGCCAGCACCGGGTCCTCGTCCTCGCCGACCAGCCTGGCGGCCGCCCGTGCGCGATCGCGGTCGATCAGGCCGGACATTTCGGGCGTGAACAGCATGGCCGCGCCGCCCGCCCCGGCCTGCGCGATCGCCTGCGCCAGCGTGTCGGCATTGGCGGCGGGGTCGATCCCCGCCGTCATCTGCAGGACGGCGATGCCGGTCATGCCGACAGAAGCGGGTCGAGCCCTCCACGCTTGTCCAGCGCCGCCAGATCGTCCGAACCACCGATATGCCGGCCGTCGATGAAGACCTGCGGCACGGTGGTGCGCCCCTGCGCACGCTCGATCATCTCGGCGCGCTTGGGTCCCCCCATGGTGATGTCATATTCCTCGGGCTCGACGCCTTTGGAGGCGAGCAGCGCCTTGGCCCGGGTGCAATAAGGGCAGAACGCCTTGGTGTAGATTTCAACCTTTGCCATGTCCTGTCAGGTGTGTCGTGCAAGGTCGCTTGTCAATCGCCGCCCCCCGCCCCGCGCTCGATCACCCGGGCCCAGCACAGGATCGCCACCGACGTGGCACCGGCGCGCAGCAGCGCACGGACGCAGGCGCCGGCGGTAGCGCCCGTCGTATGGACATCGTCGACCAGTACCACGCGCCGCCCCGCCACCACGGCATGATCGCGCACGCGGAAGGCCGCGTTCACCGCCGCCCGGCGCTCGCGCGGCGACAGGCCACGCAGCAGCGGAGTCGGCTTCACGCGGACCAGTGCATCCCGCGCTACGGGCACGCCGGTCCGACGCGATACCGCGGCGGCGATCAGCACCGCCTAGTTGAAGCCGCGCCGCCACAATCGCCAGCGGTGCAGCGGCACCGGCACAAGCAATTCCGCATCCGTCGGCATCCGTCGCGCCATCGGCCCGGCCATGGTGTCGGCCACCCCGATCCGCCCGCCATGCTTCAGGCGGATCGGCAGTTCGCGCGCGATCGGGCCATAGGCGACGGCGGCGTGGATGCCGGCATGCACGGGCGGATCGGCCAGGCAGGGGCCGCAGCGCAGGTCCGCACCGCCCGTCCCCGGCAACCCACAGGTCGGACACCCCGCCCCGTCCAGGAAGCGCAACCCGCCCCAGCAATCGGCGCAGAAACGATGATCCGCCTCGACCGGCTCGCCGCATCCGGGACAGCGCGGCGGCAGCGCCCAGTCGATCACCGCGCCCGGCAAAAGACGCAGCCGGTCGGCCCAGCCCGCCGCAATTCCCGGTCCGTTCATGCGCCCCACCCCATGGATCGACTTGTTCCCGATCGCGCAAGCGCGCACAAGCGCCGGCGTGACCGCCCCCGCCATCTTTGATCGCCTCGCGCGCCGCCGGCGCCGCGACCGTGCCCAGCACGACCACGTCGAGCACGACCTCCTGCGCGCCGGGATGCTCGATGGCATCGCCGCACGGCTGGCCGCCTTTACCCGGCCG
>NZ_JBNNOB010000188.1:0-5167 GCF_050274375.1 Sphingomonas sp. NPDC019816 | reverse complement strand
CCCCTACTCAACGAAAAAAAAAAACCCCCCCCAGATTACAAGTGCGGGGACGGGAGTTCACCCTTTTCCTCCCCCCACCCGCCCCCCCGCCGCGCCCATTCAGCGGGCGATCCTGGCGGGTGACATGGTGACCGGGGTCGGCATCATGCAGATGGAGGCGGGCCTCGATACCGGCCCCGTACGGTTGGAAGACTCGACCCCGATCGGCCGCAAGACGACGGGTGAGTTGACCGACGAACTGGCGGCGATGGGTGCGCGACTGATGGTCAGGGTGCTGGAGGATGTAGACCGCTATGCCGCGCGGCCACAGCCCGAAGCGGGCATCACCTATGCCGCAAAGATCGACAAGGCCGAGACGCGGCTCGATTTCACGCGGCCCGCCATCGAACTGGAGCGACAGGTCCGGGCCTTCAACCCCGCACCGGGGGCTTGGTTCGAGCATGAGGGGGAGCGGATCAAGGTGCTGGCGGCCGAGGTCATCGACCAATCCGGCATGGCGGGCGAGGTGCTCGACGACCGCTTGACCATCGCCTGTGGCGAGGGCGCGTTCCGGCCTGTGACGGTTCAGCGTGCAGGGCGTGGCGTATCCAGCGCCGATGACTTGCTGCGCGGCTTTTCGATCCCGGCGGGCACCCGGCTTTGACCCGCTTCGCGCTGACGGTCGAATTCGACGGACGGCCCTTCATGGGCTGGCAGCGTCAGTCGCATGGCCCCAGCGTGCAGCAGGCGCTGGAGGACGCAATCCACGCCGTCACCGGTGAGCGTGCCGCCGTCCACGCGGCCGGGCGGACCGATGCGGGTGTCCATGGCCTGGCGATGCGCGCGCATGTCGACATCGAGAAGACGATCACCCCGTTCCGTCTGATGGAGGCGATCAACGCGCGTATCCGCCCGGCACCGGTCGCCGTCCTAGAATGCGTGGAGGTCGCGCCCGACTGGCATGCGCGCTTCACCTGCATCAGGCGATCCTATGAGTATCGTATCGTCAATCGTCGCGCACCGCTGACCCATGAAGCGGGGCTGGCATGGCAGGTGCCGCAGCCGCTGGATCATATCGCCATGGCCGACGCGGCGACGCACTTGGTCGGGCGGCACGACTTCACCACCTTCCGCTCGGCGCATTGCCAGGCGGACAGCCCGGTGCGGACCCTCGACCTTTTATCGGTCGAGCGGATCGGCGAGCGGCTCCATATCCGGGCCGCCGCCCGCTCCTTCCTGCACCATCAGGTCCGCTCGATGGTCGGATGCCTGGCGCTGGTCGGCATGGGCCGCTGGACCCCGGACGATGTCGGTAGCGCGCTGGCGGCGCAGGACCGATCGCGGCTCGGTCTCAATGCGCCGTCGGACGGGCTGTTCTTCGTTCGCGCGGATTACCCGGACGAGGCCTGACGCACGAAGCGCGCCGCCAACTCGACATGGGTCGACCAGCGGAACTGCCCCACCGGCTGCACCCATTCGAGCGACCAGCCCTGGTCGACCATCATCCGCGCATCGCGCGCGAAGCTGGACGGGTTGCACGACACATAGGCAACCGCGCCGACCGCCGCGCTGGCCAGCGCCTCGGCCTGATCGCGCGCGCCGGCCCGCGGCGGATCGAGGACGATCGCGTCGAACCGGTCGAGCTCGGTCTTGGTCAGCGGCCGGCGATAGAGGTCGCGATGCTCGGCGAACACCGGGCGATGCTGCGCATTGGCCGCGCCTTTCAGCGACAGGATCGCATCGCGCGCACCCTCGGCGGCATAGATCTTGCCCGGTAGCGCGAGCGCGAAGGTGCCCAGCCCGGCGAACAGGTCGGCGGTCGTGCGGGGATTGCCGACCGCCTCGCGCACCGCCGCGACCAATGCCGCCTCGCCATCCCGCGTCGCCTGCAGGAACGCGCCCGGCGGCAGGGGAACGGCGACGCCGCCCAGCGTGATGGTCACCGGTTCGGGTTCCCACCGGGTTTCGGCGCCCAGCCCGTCATCGACCGAGAAGCGTGCCACGCCATGACGCTGGCAGAAGGCGATGATCGCCTCGGCCGCATCCAGCCCGTCAGGCGAGAAGTTCGTGACAAGGATGTCGGCACCTTGATCGGCCAGTGCCAGATGCACGTCGCCGCGCCGCTTGAACCCCAGCCGCTGGAGCAGCGCACGCAGCGGCGCAACGAGGGCGAAGAGTTCGGGGGCGAGGATGTGGCACTCGGCGATGTCGACGATCGCGTGGCTCTTCTCCTCGGAGAAACCGATCAGGACCCGCCCGCCCTTGAACTCCGCATGCAGGGTCGCACGGCGACGACTGCGCGGGGGCGACAGGTGCGCCGGCCGCAATGGTGCCGACAGCCCCTGGGCATCGAGCGCCGAGGCGATCCGGTCGGTGACGAAGCCGGCATAGCTGTCATCGTCCAGATGCTGAAGCTGGCAACCCCCACAGCGCGGGAAATGGCCGCAAGGCGGCGTCTGGTGATGCGGGCCGGGTACGACGCCGCCATCGGCGGACAGGATGTCGCCGGGTGCGGCAAAGGCGGCGTGACGGCCGTTTTCGGTCACGCCGTCGCCACGCGCGGCGACGCGGATGATGATATCGCTCATGGCGATCAGCCTCTGACGGCGGAAAGCGCGTCTGCCAAGTCGTCGGCGATGAAAGCGCGGCCGCAACGCCGCGCCGCCTGGCCATGAAGCCACACGCCCGCCGCCGCCGCGTCCACCGGATCGAGCCCCGCCGCCAGCATCGCGCCGATCGCACCGGCCAGCACATCGCCCGTCCCGGCGGTCGACAGCCATGCATTGGCTTCTGGGCACAGGATGGTGCGGCCATCCGGCGCGGCGATGACGGTATCCGCGCCCTTGTGGACGACGACCGCGCCGCTGCGCTTCGCCGCCTGGCGAGTCAGATCGGGCTTCGCGCCGTCCGCCTCACCGAACAGATGGGCAAATTCGCCTCCGTGCGGTGTCAGGATCTTCGGCCCGATATGGGCGCGCAGCCCCTCCACATCGATCAGTCGCAAAGCATCGCCATCGATGACGAGCGGCCGTCCGCTTCCCATCGCGGCCCCCAGCTTGGCGCGCGCGCCATCGTCTCGGCCGAGGCCCGGTCCAACCACGATGGCGCCGATCCGGTCGTCCATCAACGCGTCGGGGCTGAAATCCCGGCGGACGATCGCATGCGGAGAGGCTCCGGCCTTTTCGGCATGATCGCTCAGATGCAGGACATAGCCGGCACCGGCACGGGCGGCGGCGATCGCGGCGAGTTCGGACGCACCGGACATCGATCCCGCCACGATCGCTACCAGCCCCCGGCTATATTTATGCGACAGTGCGTCGGGTTCGGGCAGGCTGGGCTTGCCCAGAACTCGCATATGGTCATCCGCCGACACGCCGATGTCGAGCAGGCGCACGGCACCCATGACGGCTGCGGCCGGTTGCAACAGGTGCGCCGGTTTGACCGCCCCCAGTGCCAGCGTCACATCGAAACGGGGGACATCGCCGAACAGACGGCCGTCATCGCTCCCCACCCCGCTCGGCAGGTCGAGCGCGATCCGCAGGGAGGCTGATTGCGCGAGGCGCGAGAGACCAGTCGTCGTGGCCGCGTCCAAGGCTCGGCTAAGCCCGATGCCGAACAGCGCATCGACGAGGATCGGGGCAGCCTCCGCGTCTTCGAGCCGCTCGACCGGACCGGCCCACAGGCCGCGTGCCCAGATCGCATTGTCGCTCTTCGGCTCACCCGTGGCCGCGATCCGCACCGGTACGCCAAGCCGTTTTAGCGTGGCGGCGGCGACATAGCCGTCACCCCCATTATTACCGGGACCGCAGAGGATGAGGACGGGTCGTCCCGTCGCCAGCCGCGCGACCGCTTGCGCGACCGCCTCGCCCGCACGCTGCATCAGAGCGGTGGGTTCGATGCCGGCATCGAACATCGCCTGCTCCGCCGCGCGCATACCCTGGGCGGACAGGACGGTTTGCCCCGCGACCGGGATCATTGTGCGCCCACGGTCGCGGGCAGGCGATAGCGGTCCGCGCCCATCGCCACCTCGATCTGACGATCGCCTTGCACCGAGACCCGCGCCGGCAGCGCGCCATCGGCCGCCGCCACGCCGCGCCCGTCCTGCGTCACCTGCAAGCGCCGGAAACCGCCATCGGGATGGCGCAGGGTCAGTACGACGGCCTGACCGGCCGCGCTCTGTTCGACGGTGCAATCGCGACGAAAGCCCTGTTCCCCGCCAAGCGCACATTCGATCGCCAGGCCAGGCTTCTGGCTCGCCATCGCGGCGCGGCCATCATCCGCCTGCTCGTTCTGCCCGCCCGAGCATCCGGCCAGCACAAGCGCGCCGGCCAGATATGCGGCATCAGATATCCGCATAGACATGGCGCTCGGACTTGGCGCCGGGATGGGTGACCGCGCCTTGATGCGCCGGACCGACATTCTGGGCATAGCGCCACAACACGCCGGACTGGTAATCGTTCACGCGCGGGGTCCAGCGGGTGCGGCGTTCGGCCAGAACGTCCTCTGCCACGTCCAGGTCGATCGTCCCCGCCTCGGCATCGATGCGGATGACGTCGCCATTTTCGACCAGCGCGATCGGGCCGCCATCCGCTGCCTCGGGTCCGACATGGCCGATACAGAAGCCGCGTGTACCGCCCGAGAAACGCCCATCGGTGATCAGCGCGACCTTCTCGCCCAGCCCCTGGCCGTAAAGCGCGGCGGTGGTCGACAGCATCTCGCGCATGCCGGGACCGCCCTTGGGCCCTTCATAGCGGATGACGACGACGGTGCCGTCCGTGATCTCCCGCGCCTCGACGGCGGCGAACGCCTCCTCCTCGCAGTCGAAGACACGAGCGGTGCCCTCGAACTGAAGGCGCTTCATGCCCGCGACCTTCACGATCGCCCCCTCAGGGGCCAGGCTGCCGCGCAGGCCGACGACACCTCCGGTCGGCGTGATCGGCGTCTTCACGTCATAAATGACCTTCTGGTCGGGGTTCCACGTCACCTCGTCGATATTCTCGGCCAGCGCCTTGCCGGTCACGGTGATGCAGTCTCCGTGGAGATACCCGCCCGCCAGCAGCGTCTTCATCAGCATATAGACGCCGCCCGCCTCATACATGTCCTTGGCGACATAGCGGCCGCCGGGCTTGAGGTCGGCGATATAGGGAGTGGTCTTGAAGATCTCGGCCACGTCGAACAGGTCGAAGTC
>NZ_JBNNOB010000187.1:0-5227 GCF_050274375.1 Sphingomonas sp. NPDC019816 | reverse complement strand
AATCTCCCCCACCTCCGCGGGGTGGAGCAGCCCGGTAGCTCGTCAGGCTCATAACCTGAAGGCCGCAGGTTCAAATCCTGCCCCCGCAACCATACAATCCCCTAACGACACAACGCCGCCCCACAGGGCAGCGTAGTCGTTTGTGGCCCAGCCGCCCGGCGATACCGCGCGCGGGCTGCATCACGCGCCCTCGTTTCTTCATCCACTTCAACGGAAGACCGGCCCTCGAAGGGGCGACAGTGCCTTGCTTCTGAGTCCAGCGCGGCCTGCGGGATGAGAGGCGTGGGCGGGGATTGACGACAGAGGGCGAATTAAAGGCCCTCAGCATCTTCTGAAGTTAGCGACACCTCGTGAGGTAGAGGCAGCCCCGCCGAGAACGCCTGTGTAAGGCGTTCAAAGTAAGTGCTGAACGTTGCACCCAACATCACGCGAATGGCTGGCCTGCCCATCGCCTTCTCCGAAATGCTTTCGCGTCGTGCCGTCGCCCTGTAGGGTCTCGCCCTTGTGAGGATAGCGATCATCGATACGAGTTCCACGCGTGCGGCGATCATCGCCGAGGGGCTGCGTGAGGCGGGTCTGGAGGATCAGGTCGTCATCGATCCGTGCGGGCCGCTCGCGCGGCAGATCGAGGCCTGCGCCCCGCAAGTCGTGTTGATCAATCTAGAAAACCCCAGCCGCGACCTGCTGGAGGATTTCTTCGCCATGTCGCGCGCGCTCGACCGTCCGATCGCGATGTTCGTCGATCAGTCGGATGCCGAAAGCGCACTGGCAGCTGTCGACGCGGGGGTGTCGGCCTATGTCGTCGACGGACTGGCCAAGCAACGGATCAAGCCGGTGCTCGACGTCGCAATCCGGCGCTTCCAGGCCTTTTCGCGGCTCCAGGCTGAACTGGCGGAGGCCAGGACGGCGCTGGCCGACCGCCAGACGATCGACCGGGCCAAGGCGATCCTGATGCGCCGCCGCGGGATCGACGAGCCGGCCGCCTATGCGCTGCTGCGCGGCCATGCGATGCAGTCCAACCGGCGGATAGCCGAGGTGGCCGAGGCGATCGTGACCAGCGACGCCATGATGGGAGATGTGCGGTGAGTGTCGACCGGTTCCGCATCGGCTTCGTGCCGCTGGTCGACGCCGCGCTGCCGATATTGGCGCGCGAGTTGGGCTTTGCGGAAGAACAGGGGGTGGCGATCGAGATGGTCCGCGACGTCACCTGGGCGGCGGTGCGCGACCGGTTGCTCTATGGACATACCGACGCGGCGCATATGGTCGCGCCGCTCGCCATTGCCACCACGCTGGGCCGCGATCGTCCGGCGGTGCCGATGGCGGTGCCCTTCGTCTTGGGCCTAAACGGCAATGCGATCACCGTTTCGACCGTGCTGGGCGAGGCGTGCGGGCTGGGCGAGGGGCTGGGCGATCCGATCGCGGTGGGGGCTTCCTTGCGCGAGGTGGCGGCGCGGCAGCGGTTGCGCTTCGGCGTGGTGCACCGTCATTCCAGCCACAATTACATGTTGCGCTATTGGCTGGCGGGGGTCGGCATTCGGCCGGATGTGGATGTCGATATCGTGGTGACCAGCCCGCCCTTCGCCGCCGATGCGCTGGCGGCGGGGGAGGTGGACGGCATCTGCGTCGGCGAGCCGTGGAATTCGATCGCGGTCGATCGCGGGGTAGGGCGGATCGCGCTGGCTACCGCGCAGATCTGGCGGCGTGGCGTGGAAAAAGTGCTGGCGATGCGTGCCGAGCAGGCGGAGGCACGGCGCGACGCGGTGCTGCGGCTGATCCGCGCGCTGCATGCCGCAGCGGCCCATTTCGTCGATCCCGGGACGGTCGAACAGAACGCGGAGATCCTGTCGCGGCCTGAATATCTGGACGCGCCGGTCGATGCGATCCTGCGCGCCATCACTGATCGCATCCGCGTCGTGCCCGGTGGCGAGCCGGTCCATTATCCCGACTTCATGTTCCAGTATCGCGAGGCGGCGAACTTTCCTTGGCGTAGCCAGGCGGGCTGGCTCTATGCGCAGATGGTACGGTGGGAGGGGCTGTCCTTTTCGGCGGGTGACGCGGCCACCGCGCAAGGCGTGTTCCGGCCCGACTTGTACCGCGCCGCGCTGGCGGGATCGGGCGCGCCGCTGCCGGGCGCCAGTTCCAAATTGGAGGGGGCGCTGGCGGAGCCGATCGGGGCGGGGGCGACGCAAGGGCGGCTGGTGCTGGGCAGCGACCGGTTCTTCGACGGGCGCGCCTTCGACCCGGATGATATTCCGGGGTATCTGGCGGGACTGCCATAACGATCCCCCCAGCATGGGGAGGGGGACCGCCGCATAGCGGTGGTGGAGGGGGCTTCCGCCAAGTGCATCCCCTGTAGTGATCCCCCTCCACCAGCTTCGCTGGTCCCCCACCCCGTGCCGGGGAGGATGAATTTGCTGCGCTTGCGAAAACCTCTTGCGCCGTACCCACGAATCAGGCAATTTTCGGTTCGTTCGGCAATGGCGTCGGGCACGAGATAGCAGCGATCTCCGCTCCAACGATGGGGTGGTGCGCTGGCGGAAGCGGGGCGGTCCCCATATTCCGCTTGGAGGCAACGAAGCCGCCAGGATGCGACCCGCAAGGGCCCCGCGTCCTGGCGGCTTTTTTCGTTTTGGGCCCTGAGCCCCATGGAGGCGGCACGATGGCGACGGCATTCTGGGACGACACCGAAAAGGCGAAAGCGGCGGATGACGGTGGCTTCTGGGCGAGCGGCCACACGCCGACCCTGATCGCGGCATTCCTCTACTTCGATCTGGCCTTCATGGTCTGGGTGCTGCTCGGCCCGCTCGCGCCGCAGATTTCCGCCAGCCTGGGCCTGACCCCGGCGCAAAAGGGCGTGATGGTCGCGGTGCCGACGCTGGCGGGCGCGGTGCTGCGGGTCGTCAACGGGCTGCTGGTCGATCGGATCGGGCCGAAGCGCGCGGGCGCGATCAGCCAGTTGATCGTGATCGGCGGCCTGTTCGCGGCCTGGGTGCTGGGGGTGAACAGCTTTGGCGGCACGCTGACGCTGGGCGTCATATTGGGCTTTGCCGGAGCGAGCTTCGCCATCGCGCTGCCGCTCGCCAGCCGCTGGTATCCGCCCGAGCATCAGGGCAAGGCGATGGGTCTGGCGGGCATGGGCAATTCGGGCACGGTGCTGGCCGCCCTGTTCGCGCCCGCGCTGGCCAAGCTGTTCGGCTGGAACGCGGTGCTGGGGCTGGCCTGCCTGCCGCTCACCCTCGTCTTCTTCGCCTATATGGTGATGGCCAAGGACGCGCCGGGCGCACCCCCGCCCCGCCGCTTGGTCGAGTATCTCGCGCCCCTGAAACAGGCCGATGCCTGGTGGCTGATGGGCTTCTATGCCGTCACCTTCGGCGGGTTCGTGGGTCTGGCCGCCAGCCTGCCCATCTATTTCACCGACCGTTTCGGGCTGACCCCGGTGCAGGCGGGTTATGCGACGGCGGCCTGCGTCTTTGCCGGGTCGCTGGTGCGGCCCATGGGTGGCGCCTTGGCCGATGCGATCGGCGGGGTGAAGGCGCTGCTCGGCGTGTTCGCCGCCGCCGCCGTCACGCTGACGGGCGTGGCGATGGTCGACGGGTTCGCGGCCTCGCTGGCGCTGTTCGTCCTCTCCATGCTGGCGCTCGGGGTCGGCAACGGCTCGGTGTTCCAGCTGGTGCCGCAGCGTTTCGCCGCCGAAATCGGCGTGATGACCGGCCTGGTCGGCATGGCGGGCGGCATTGGAGGCTTCTACCTCGCCTCGTCGCTGGGTTTCGCCAAGCAGTGGACGGGCAGCTTTTCGGGCGGGTTCCTGATCTTCGCAGCCCTTGCCCTGGTCGCGCTGGCGGGCCTGATGCTGGTCAAGACGCGCTGGCGTCGCAGCTGGGGCGCAGCCGAGGGCGTGCGGATCTGATGCTTTTCCTCTTCGACGGATCGAACCGATGAAACACGAAGTCCTGATCCCGGCCAAGGTCGATACCCGCGAACATCTGATCGTCGTCGGCAACGGCATGGCCGGATGCCGCGCGGTCGAGGAATTGCTGGCCCACGATCCCGTCCGTTACCGCGTCACCATCTTCGGCGCCGAGCCGCTGGTGAACTACAACCGGATCATGCTGTCGCCGGTGCTGGCGGGGGAGAAGACGTTCGACGAGATCGTCATCAACGGCCACGACTGGTATGAAGATAACGGCATCACGCTGGTCAGCGGCGATCCCGTCACCGCGATCGACCGCGTGGGCCGCACCGTCACCGCCAAGAGCGGCATGGTGCTGGATTATGACCGGCTGCTGATCGCGACCGGCTCCGACCCGTTCATCATCCCGGTGCCCGGCCACGACCTGCCCGGCGTCATCAGCTTCCGCGACATGAAGGATGTCGAGCATATGCTCGCCGCCGCCGAGCGGGGTGGCAGCGCGGTGGTGATCGGCGGCGGTCTGCTGGGGCTGGAGGCGGCGCATGGCCTGTCGCTCCGGGGCATGAGCGTCACCGTCCTCCATCTGATGCCGACGCTGATGGAGCGGCAGCTCGACGAGGCGGCGGGCTGGCTGCTGAAACAGGCGCTGGAGGCGCGTGGCCAGACCGTGCTCACCGGCGCGGACACCGCTGCGATCCTGGGCGACGGCAAGGTGGAGGCGATCCGCCTGAAGGACGGGCGCGAGATCGCCGCCGACCTGGTCGTCATGGCGGTCGGCATCCGCCCCTCGGTCGCGCTGGCCCGCGCGGCGGGACTCGATGTCGGGCGCGGGATCAAGGTGGACGACCATATGGTCACCAGCGACCCGCGCATCCTGGCGGTCGGCGAGTGCGTCGAGCATGACGGACAGGTCTATGGCCTGGTCGCGCCGCTCTGGGACATGTGCCGCAGCCTGGCCGACGGACTGACCGGCAGCCCCAGCGGCTATCGCCCCACCGCCACCGCGACCAAGCTGAAGGTCGCCGGGCTGGACGTCTTTTCGGCGGGCGATTTCGGCGGCGGGGACGGCGCGGAGGATATCGTGCTGCGCGACGCGAGCCGTGGCATCTACAAGCGCGTCGTGGTCAAGGACGACCGGATCGTCGGCGCGGTGCTGTACGGCGATACCGCCGACGGCAACTGGTATTTCGACCTACTCAAAAAGGGCGAGAGCGTCGGCGACATTCGCGATGAGGTGGTGCCGGTTTTCTGGACAGGGTGTTAAGCTACTCCTGACCTGAAGGACTGGTACGGGAATGAAGACGACGAGGAAGCGCT
>NZ_JBNNOB010000186.1:0-5274 GCF_050274375.1 Sphingomonas sp. NPDC019816 | reverse complement strand
CCGCTCCCCGGAGCGGCGGGTTTTCGTCGTTGGCCTCCGGCGGGGATCTCGACGTCGCCCTACGCCGCCGCTCGCGCGTCCAACCGGAATTTCAATAGATACGTCCGCTGCAACACCGACTGGTTGTCGTCCGATACCAGCCACAGGATCGTCGCCCCGCCCTCGCGGGTCACCGCCACACCTTCGAAATTGTCGTGGATCAGCGGCGTATCCAGTTCCGCCAGCAGTCGCCCCTTCGCCAACCGGCCCGGAGCGATGGCATCGGCCGGCACCAGCGTGATTCGATTCGAAAAGCGGAACGGCAGGCGAAACCCCCGCTCGACGACGATCAGTGATCCGTCGGGCAGCGCGGCGGCATCGGCGACGTCATGGCCGGGCGACACCTGATACAGGAAACGACGCGGGCGAAAGCGCAAGGGATCGCCCGCGAAGATCAACCCCTGTCGGGTCGATGCGGCGGCGACCTTCAACCCCTTTCGTTGGGCGCTGGTCGCGGTCGCCTCTTCGGAGATGGTGACGAATCGCCCGTCGGGCATGCGGGCCAGCGATTCGGCCCCGCCATTGACCGGCCAGCCCGCCATGGCGCGCGGCGTGACATAGCCCTGGGCGCGGGTGAAATCGGGCGAATAGCGCCAGATCTGGTTATAGCCTTCGAACCCCACCCATAGGGTGCCGGTGCGTGGATCGCGTACTAGCGATTCGCTGTCGCGATCCTGCTTCTGCCAGCCGATGCCGGGCCCGGCGGGCAGATTGCCGAAGTGCAACCCCCTGGGGCGCCAGTCCGCCCCCATGCGAAAGTGCACGATATTGCCGCCATCGCTCAGCAGCAGGAACCGATCGCCCGTCACTACCAATGAGGAATAGCCGCCAAAGGCCGGATCGCGGCTGCGCAGCGCGACGCCGCCCAGAAAGGTTAGCGCCCCCAACCGCCGCCGCGCCGGATCGCGGGGATCGAGGGTAACCGTCGTCACATCCATCTGCGCCCTGTTCCCGAGCAGCGCCAGGCGCTGTTCGCCCGACCAGCCGGGTACCAGCGCCAGGATCAGAAGACAGGAAAGAAGGATGCGCATGGCGCCTCATACGCGCTGCGCCGCCATTGGGCAGTCGGCAATTCCCGTCCGCTGTCCCACGACGCCGATCATTTGCATGAACGGCGGATAACGGCGGCATTCAGGAAACGCTCAATCCGAATCACCCAAAAGCGGATCAACGACGACGAACGGGACCGTCAGTCGCACAAAGATTCGGGAGTAAGACCATGATGAAGACCCTGACCCTGGCGGGAGCCACCCTGGCGATGATCGGCGGCGCCGTCCTGCCCGCCACCGCCGCGGACGCGCATCGCTATCGCCGCGGGGGCCATCATCAGCAATATGACCGGGGCTATCGCGACGGCCACCGCGATGAATATCGGGCCAGCAAGTGCCGCCGTCCGGGCACGACCGGCACCATCGTCGGCGCCGTGGCGGGCGGCCTGCTTGGCCGGACCATCGATACGCGCGGCGACCGCACGCTGGGCACGCTGCTCGGCGGGGCCGGCGGTGCGCTGGCGGGCCGCGCGATCGAACGCTCGGGCCGCCCCGGCTATTGCGGCTGAACGGTTAGGGCGGGCGGGGCCAGTATTCGCCCCACCCGCCCCGGTTTTCCTCGCGTAGCGTATCGAGGACGGAACGCCGGTCTCCCTTGGAGGCCGGCGTTCTTGCATGCCTCAATACATATGCTGTCCGCCGTTGATCGACAGGGTCGAGCCGGTGACGAAGCCCGCCTCGTCAGAGCACAGGAAAGCGACGCCGCGCGCGATCTCATGCGCCTGGCCCAGACGGCCGACCGGAATCTTGGCGACGATCTTCTCCAGCACGTCGGCGGGAACAGCGGCGACCATGTCGGTGTCGATATAGCCCGGCGCGATGGCGTTGACAGTCACGCCGACGCGTGCACCTTCCTGCGCCAGCGCCTTGGTGAAGCCATGGATGCCCGACTTGGCCGCGGCATAGTTCACCTGACCATATTGGCCGGCCTGGCCGTTGATCGAGCCGATATTGACGATCCGACCCCATTTGCGTTCGCGCATGCCGGGGAACACCGCCTTGGCCATGTTGAAGCAACCGCCAAGGTTGGTGTCCATGACCTCCTTCCACATCTGGTAGGTCATCTTCAGCAGCGTGCCGTCGCGGGTGATGCCCGCATTGTTGACGACGATGTCGACCGGCCCCATTTCCTCGGCGACTTGCGCGACGCCGGCCTGCACCGCGTCATAATCGGCGACGTCCCACTTATACGCCTTGATCCCGGTACGCTCCGAGAATTCGCGCGCACGTTCGTCATTGCCGGCATAATTGGCCGCGACGGTGACGCCGGCGTCCTTCAGGGCCAGGCTGATTGCCTCGCCAATACCGCGCGTACCACCCGTTACGATTGCAACCCGAGCCATCAAGCCTCTCCCATTTTCAAATGTGGCTTAAAAGGGGCACCGGCGCTCCGCAATGGCGAAGACCGGCTGCAATGTAATATTACGTTACGGCAGCCAGCCGCGCAGTTCGCGTTCGATCAATCCGTGCAGCATTTTTATGCCGATATCCGTGTCATTCAAGCAGGGAAGATAGGCGAAGTGCGTACCGCCGGCCCCCTCGAAGCTTTCGCGCCCGCGAATCGCCAGTTCCTCCAGCGTCTCGATGCAATCGGCGGAAAAGCCGGGGGCCAGGATCGCGACCTTCCTAATGCCCCGCCCGGGCAGCGCCTCCAGCACCGTGTCGGTCGCCGGCTCCAGCCATTTGGCGCGGCCGAAGCGCGACTGGAACGCGACCAGCAGTTCGCGGCCGCCCAGCGTCTCCTTCATCGCCTCGGCCAGCAGCCGCGCGGTCTTGCGGCAATGACAGTGATAGGGATCGCCCAGTTCCAGCGTCCGTTGCGGCATGCCGTGGAAGCTGGCCAGAATCGCCTCCGGCTCGAAATCGAGCGTGGCGAGCTGTGCCTCGACCTGCGTCTTCAAGGCATCGATATAGAGCGCATCGTCATAATAAGGCGGCAGGGTGCGGATCGCCGGCTGCCAGCGCATCGTGGCGAGATGCGCGAACGCCTTGTCATTGGCGGTCGCGGTCGTCGCCGCACAATATTGCGGATAGAGCGGCGCCAGCAGGATGCGCTCGCACCCGGCATCCTTCATCGCCTGCACCTGCTCGGCGATGGCGGGACGGCCATAGCGCATCGCCCAGTCGACCATCACGCCGGGCCCGAACGCGTCCTTCAACGCCACCGCCTGCCCGCGAGTGATCGCGGCCAGCGGCGAGCCGTCGTCGCGCCATACCAGCGAATAGGCATGCGCCGACTTTTTGGGCCGGGTGTTCAGGATGATGCCGCGCAGGATCGGCTGCCAGAGGAGCGCGGGGATCTCGATCACCCGGCGATCGGACAGGAATTCGCGCAAATACCGCTTCACCGCACGCGGCTCGGGCGCCTCGGGCGTGCCGAGGTTCATCAGGAGCACGCCGATCTTCGGACGCGGGACGGGCGGATGATCGGGGGGCAGCATCAGGCGGGAAACTCCATCGGCAGGCTTCGTATCCGTGAAGCACCGCCCAAAGTGGCAAGCGCATTGGCGATGGCGGGGGCGACCGGCGGCACGGCGAGTTCGGACACGCCCCCCGGTGCCTCGTCGGAGGCGATCAGCTCGACGGTGATGTCGGGCATGTCGGCCAGGCGCGGCAGGTTCAGCATCGCCAGCCGGTCGGCCTGCGCCTGCCCCCGCGCAAAGCCGGTCGCGGCGCCCAGCAGATTGGCGAGGCCGAAGATCAGGCCGCCCTCGATCTGCTGGCGCACGATGTTCGGATGGACGATCCGCCCGCAATCGACCGCCGCGACCAGCCGGTCGACGACCGGGCGGCCGGCGGCATCGCGATGCGCCTCGGCCATGACCGCGATATGGCTGTCGCGAAACCGGTGCGCGGCCAGCCCCTGCCCGCTGCCCGCGCCGCCGCCTTCCCATCCGCCCAGCGAAGCGGCGGTCGACAGGCATTGCGCCAGCCGGGGCGTATCGCGCAGCAGCCCCAGCCGCCAGTTGAGCCGATCAGCCACCGATCGTGCCGCGAGTTCGTCGATGAAGGATTCGGTGAAGAAGCAGTTCGCGACATGCGCGCCGCCGCGCACATGCCCGGTCGGCAAGGGCAGGTCGGCCGGGTGATGATGGACCGCCAGCGCGGGCAAGGCATAGGCCGGCACCGCGCCGCCCATCGCATAGGCATCGCCATGCCGCTGCCCCGCCATGCCGAATCGGGTCAGGCCACCGGGCATCAGTCGCTCGGCCAGGCCTGCGCCGGTAGAGGGGGTCGCGATCCGGCTGCGCCAACCCGTGATCCGCCCCTTGTCCAGCCGCGCGGTCATCCGGGCCAGTGCGGGCGCGCGGAAGGCGTCGCGGCGCAGATCGTCGGCGCGCGACCATTGCAGATTGACCGGGCGCTTCAGCCTGGCGGCGATCGTGGCGGCCTGCGCAACCGCCTCCGTCTCCAGCCCGATGCCGAAGCCGCCGCCGATCGGCATGGGGTGGACGACCACCCGGTCCGCCGCGATCCCCGCCGCCTGCGCCGCGACCGCACGGGCGCACACCGGCGCCTGGGTCGGCACCCAGAGCTCGAGTCGATCACCCTGCCACGCCGCCACCGCCGCGCGCGGCTCGATCGCCGCATGCACCCCGACGCCGACACGGTAGCTGGCGGACACCAGCCCGCCGCCCTCCAACGCGCCCGAGACATCGCCGCGCGAGGTGACCAGACGCCCCTCCTCGCTCAGCGCCTGTTCCAGCGCCTGCGCGATCGCTGCACTGGTCGGGTGGGGGCCATCGGTGATCGCCCGGGGGTGAAGCGCATCCAGCCCCTTTTGCGCGATCCACCAGCTGGCGGCGGCGACCGCAACCCAGTCCTCGCCCTCGATCACATCGACGACGCCGGTGACCTTCATCGCCGCGTCGCGGTCGATCCGCAGTCCGCGCATGTGCCCCAATGGCGCATGGCGGAGCGCGACATGCACCATGTCGGGCAGGCGGATGTCGGCGGTGAAATTGGCCGAGCCATCGACCTTGGCCGGCGAATCGAGCCGGGGAACATCCTTGCCCGCCAATCCGCCCGCCCCGCCGCTGCCCAGCGGCAGGGGTTGCGGCACCGTCTCGCCCGCCGCCGCCTCGGCCAGTTCGGCGAAGCGCAGGCGGCGATCGCCCGCGACGATGAAGCCGTCCTTCGCCTCGCACAGCGTCCAGTCCACACCCCAGCGGCGCGCGGCGGCCTG
>NZ_JBNNOB010000185.1:0-5420 GCF_050274375.1 Sphingomonas sp. NPDC019816 | reverse complement strand
AAAAGGGGGGAGCGGGGGGGGGGGGGGGGGTGGGGGGGGGGTTTTTTTGGTTTTTTTTTTTTTTTTTTTTTTTTTTTTTTTTTTTTTTTTTTTTTTTTTTTTCATGGAGCGCCTGTTCGCGCAGATGCGGCGGATCATGACCCTCAACCGCGTCGAGGAGGTCACCGCTGACATCGTTCAGGCCGCGCGCGATTGCCTCGTCATCGGACCCGGCAACTGACAAATAGCGCGATCAGAACGCCGCCATTTAGCGTCACGCTTTGGGAGCAACCCCTCCGACTTCAGTCGGATACTGGCTTCAGCCATAGACTCGCATAATAGCAGGTATCCTCGGGAAAGTGAGACCGCCTGAAAGGCGTGAAGTCTCACTTTCCCGAGGATACCTGCTATGGGCTATTCGAGTGGTTGCCACACGACCTTTCATCATCGCTATCATATCGTCTGGGCGCCCAAATACCGTTTCAAGGTGTTGCACGGCGAGGTCCGCCTCAGGGTGCGCGAGATCATCAAGCAGGTCTGTGTCGAAATGGGCGTGACGATCGTCAATGGCGCGCTTTCACGCGATCACGTCCATATGTTCGTTGAAATCCCACCGCATATCTCGGTCAGCGACTTCGTGCGCCGGGTCAAGGGGCGGTCCTCGCGCAAGATCCAGCAGGAGTTCGAGCATATCCGCAAGCGCTACTGGGGCCAGCGCTTCTGGCAGCGTGGCTACTTCTCAACCACGTCCGGAAACATCACCGACGATATCATCATGCGCTATCTCGACCGCCATACCCACAAGCAAGGCTTCAGCCCTTCGCCATGAACCTACCGGCGTCAGCCGGTCAGTCATTCAGCGCGAGCGTTTACATCCGCGCCCTTCCCTGATGCAAAAATCTGATGCAGAATCGCGGCATGATTTACGGCTATGCGCGCGTCTCGACCAACGGCCAGGACCTGGCCCAGCAGCTCGCCCAGCTTGAGGCGGCCGGCTGCACGAAGATCTACCGCGAGAAGATCAGCGGCGCGTCGGCCGAGCGGCCTCAGCTCAAGCGCGCGATCGGCGCGCTCGATCCCGGCGACGTGCTGATGGTGACGGCGACCGATCGCCTCGCCCGCAACACGCGTGACCTGCTCAACATCCTGCACGCGGTCAAGGAGACCGGCGCCGGCTTCCGCTCGATCGCCGAGCCGATGCTGGACACGACATCGCAGCTCGCCGAGGTCGTGATCGCGGTGCTGGGCGTCGCGGCGAGCTGGGAGCGCCAGCGGATCGTCGAGCGCACCAGCGCCGGCCGCGCCCAGGCCAAGGCGCGCGGGGTCAAGTTCGGCCGCAAAAGCGCCCTCACCCCCCACCAGCAGGCCGAGGCACGGCGCAAGCTCGACGCCGGCGACACTCAGCGTTCCGTCGCGGCGCTGTTCAACGTCAGCCAGGCGACGATTTCGCGGTTACAGGAACGGCCATGATGACGGGGCTGCAATGGCCTGGTGCCGCCATCGTCGTCAGTCTGGCCATCAGTCTCGCAGGATGTAGTCCGGCGAAAGAACCGGCGGTGGCGGAGGGACCACCCCAACGAGCAAGTTCGTCGGAATTGCCGCCGCCCCCTCCCCCGCCAGTGCCCGGCCCCAATTATCATGGTAACGGGAGTGCCATCGCGGTTCCTGGCGCTCCCGACATTAGCGGCCTCGATGATGCGCAGATCGACGTGATGTTCGACGAGGCGGTCGCGCGGGCGCGACCGGGGGAAGGCAAGCAAGCGATTTGTGTCGGGCTGCAGGGCCTCGCCGATGGCGCTGTTAAGGATGCCCCGGAAAGAACGATCAGGCGATTGGCCGAGCTACTGCGCTTGCCCGCCTTCCCCGCCTCCCAATGCAGGGCCGATGCCACTCCGTTCGTCACCGCGACCAAGGCCGAAGCGATCCTCTACACGGTGAGGGTCGAATCTCGCGATCGGAAAGGTGTGCTGACTTTTTGGGCGACAGCCGTATTCGGCAATCTCGGAGCGCATGGAATGCAATTCCGCCTTATCCGCCAAGCTGGACGCTGGGTGCCTGAGCCTACCGGATTATCGGTGTTGTCATGAGGCGATCAGTGCGCCGGTATAGCACGTTCTTGCCATCTTTGCTTTTAACCGCGATGGGACTTGAGGGCTGCGCTACGACGAGCGAGCCTCCCATGTCAGGAATCGCGCTACCAACACTATCGTTCGATCCCGAGATAGCATTGACGGCGCTAGCGTCCGGCCGGCTCGTTGCCCGTGATGGCTGTCTGCGGCTTGTCGGCAGAGCGGGCAAAACGAGGGCGCTTGTCATTTGGCCCAAGGGCTCCCGGATCGTGACCGAGGGACGCGGAGCTGCCGTTATATTGGGCAACAGCGGGCAGCGCGTGCCGATCGGCCCACGCATTCAACTTGGCGGGGGCGTCGGCGAGAGCATACCTCCCGAGGCCCTTTCCACTCCCCTGCCCTCGCAATGTGCCGGCCCCTATTTCAGCGCCAACTGACTATCGCGCCTTACCGGGCACGACGGGGTTATGAAATACCGAAGGCGTGATCCCGACCAGCAGGAACAGGGGCCGTCCGCAAAATTCGGCCAGTTCTTCGCTGAATCCACGTCGCACCTTGGAGAGAGGGCCGCCGAGCAATTGAAGCGGGGCGGAGGGCTTCGCGGTTGCAGATTGCAGGGTAGCGTCAAAGGTCGCTGGCGTGCGGAATACCGGCGAATATTCTTGGCCGCTGTAGTCCACGACAAGGCACGATCCTTGCCGCCGCACGAAGCCATGCCGTTCAATCGCGTCAGACACGACCAGGCCGTCTTCTGATTCCTGCACATCGTTTCGGACGAGCGCGGTGACGCCATCCTGGGTCTGTTCGACCACCGATGGCGAGGTCTCTCCCAGGCCGCACGCGCTCACCAGCAGGAACAGGCACAGTGCGGCCACCCTCACATCACTCTCCTGGCAAAATGCCGTTAACCGCGAAGGTCGGGAATGTGCGGCAGTCGGAGGGAATGGCATGTTGTCGTGCAAATGCAGGCGAGACGGTGTTTCCGCCGGTGCCTGTCAGCGCGACCGGCGCGCCGATCGCGGCGGACGCGCCCAACTGCTCGATGCGATATCCATCCTGCGTCTGCGTAATTTGCGCGGGCTGTCGCCAGACCAACAGGCGTGAACCATTGGCTTCGCGGAGCACGACACATCCCCTCTCCACCGCGAGCATTCCGCGCGCTTCCTGCATAGCCGATGGCGGGAAGGTCGCGGCATCGTAGGTCACGATAAATGGCCGTGCTTTGGAATATTTCGCCGGAATTGTCTGGCAATCCCGCTCATCGATCAGGGGAACAGTGGTCGCAAGATCGCGCGGGGGTAACGGTCGCAGCGCCGCGCACGAAAAATCCGGTGCTGCCGTGGTCAGTTCGTAAGCGGTGCTGATGACGATCGCGCCGCGCCTGGCATCGATGACTATTCCTAGTGGCCCGTAGAGATCGCGCGGCAAGGCGGATCGGCTATTCGTAAAAGCGCGCTCTAGCTCGGCGGCCGAGTATGGATGCGCCCCAACATGGCTGTTGGTAGGAGGCTCCGGCGTGTTGGCGCAGGAGGCCAGCAGGATCGCCGCCAAGAGAGGGGTTATGCGTCGAGTGCCAGTGAACATTCCCAGCGATCCTCAGTCCACCTGAACCCGATCCTTTCCGCGTTGCCGATCGCGGGCGGCTCGCCCTTGCGCCAGAACGCTCGCATCTTGGCGCGGTCATCCATATGGGCATCGGCGACGATCGCGCGCGCGGCCTGGATGAACTGCCCATGCCCGAACACATAGGCCAGCGAGTCCGTGGGCATGGCGGCGAGGCGGTCTAGCGCCGTCTCGCAGCGCCGGAGCAGCGTGGCGAAGCTCTCTGCCCCCTCCCCGTCGCAATAGTCCGGGTCCGCGTCCTGCCAATAGCGTTCGAGGTGCGGCATCCTCTCGGCGCTGCGCGTGCCGTTCCAGCGCGCCGGTTGCAGATAGGTGAACTCTTCGATCGGCCACACTTCGACCGGCACACCGGGAAAGCGCGCGATCGTCGGCGCGGCCGTCTGCTGCGTGCGGGTATAGGGGGACGTGACGATGAGCGCGGGCGCTTGCGTCCAGCTCGCCGCGACCGCCCTCGCCTGTTCGTGGCCGCGCTCCGTCAGCTCGATCGTCGCGAGATCGTGGCACGGCACGCCGGCATTGCCGGTGGATTCGCCGTGACGGATGAAGATTACGCGCATGGCTATTCAAACAGTTCCGCATGAGTGCCGGCGCGCACGAAGTTCACCAGATTCCCCTCAATCGTATAGATCAGCAGGAAATCGCCGCCGATATGGCACTCGCGATGATCGCTCCAATCGCCTTTCAGCGGATGATCCAGCCATTCCGGGCCTAACGGCGCGTCGTTGGCGATGAGCATCATCATCGCCTCCTTGAGCTGTTTCATGTTGTAGCGCCCGCTGCGCGACAGTCGCTCCCAATCCTTGACGAACCTTTTTTCGTAGGACGCCTCTCTTGGGAACGAAGCCCGCTTACTGCTGGTGGGCTTCTTGGTCGAGGGCATCGAACATTTCCTGGGCATCGGTGAAACGGGCGCGGTGGGCCTTCATCGTCGCGCGGGACGCCTCGATCGCGGCGCGCGTCTCGGCGTTCGGCACCTTCAGCTCGAACGGCAACGCATGATCCTTGGCAACCCGCGTGAGGGTCATGCGGACCACATCCGAGACGGTCAGCCCCAGCTCGGCCAGCACGGCGGCGGCTTCATCCTTCAATGTTTCGTCGATGCGCGCGCGCACGAAAGCGGTAGCGGCCATTGGAACCTCCTTGGTCAAGCCGACAATGTAGCTCATTTGAGCAACAATTTCAATCCAGGCAGGGGACATGCGCCTGCCGCTGGCGCGGCACCGTGGCCCTACTCGCTTCGCTCCCCAAGCCCGCAAGCGGTCTTGGCCCAAGGTGACGACCCACATGGCGGGGGCGAGATCGCAAGCGGATCTCGCTTCATGGTGCCGGCGTGCGCCGGCGTCGATGTTCGTTCAAGGGGGAAAGGCGGTCCCGGCCGTCTCTCCCCCGCAACGGGATTAGATGGGGCCGTGCCTCGCTGCGCTGCGGCCGCACCACCCCCATCGAATCCCGCTGCCCCCCTCTCTCGCCGGCGTTCTTGGGCGTCCGTGTTCCGGCCGATGGCATGGCCATCGCCGGACAGGCGATTTGAAGGGAGGAGTAAGGACGATGACCCACCAAACCCGCGAAAGCTGGCTCAATGCCGTGGCGCTGGGCATGGCTCCGCTGTTCGAGGCGCTGGACGCCCCCCTGCCCGACCGCGTGCGCGTGGCGATCGGCTTCACCAGCAGAGGCGCGAAGGGCAAGGCGATCGGCGAGTGCTGGGATAATCAGTTGAGCGCGGACGAGCATTTTGAAATCTTCATCCTT
>NZ_JBNNOB010000184.1:0-5524 GCF_050274375.1 Sphingomonas sp. NPDC019816 | reverse complement strand
ACGGAGGCAGGGGAAAAACCTGACCTCCTCGTGAGGGGGGAAACCACAAACCCCCGTTCCGCCTGAGCGAAGTCGAAGGCCAAGGGAATCCCTAACCGACAAGAGGCCGTTCATTCCCACTGAATATTGTAGGAAAAGCGACCCCGCCCTTACGGCCGGGTGCGACCGCCGCCACCCGTGCCGGGGGCGCCAGCACCGGCGCCCGGTGCGCCGACCGCGCCGATATTGCCGAACAGATCCTGGAAGAAGCCGCGCGAACGGCCCAGCGTCGGCGTCGTCTTGCCATAGGGCGAGATGTCGGCGACCTGATCGACGCCCGACCGGCGGATCGCGCTGACATTGCCCGCCTGGTCGAAGCTGATCTGGAGCGTGATCTGCGACGCGGGGTGCGGCAGGTTGAAGCCCAGGTTTCGGCTGTCGCGCGCGACATAATACCAGTCGCCGCCGTTGAACTGACCCGTGATGGTCGGCGTGCCCAGCGTCTGGAGCACCGACTGGCGGTTGTCGACGCCCGGCTGGATCGAATTGACCAGGTCGGTGTCGACGACATAACCCTGATGCGAGCGCAGCGGCGTGCAGGCGGCGGCGGCCATGGCCAGGCCCAGACCGAGAACGGCCAGCCGGGTGGAAGAAACGCTCATCATCATCTCCGGGCCGCACTCGGCCGCACAGGCGGGTAGGCAAACAGGCGATCGATCGGCTCGACCGTCGCCCCCTCGATATGCGAAGGGAAAGGCGCATACAAGCGTCAGCGCGGTGGATGCCCGCGTGAAGAGGGAGGGGCGGATGGCCGGAGCGTGGCTGAAGCGGATGACCGCACGCTATTTCGGGCGGGACGGCGATGCGGTGCTGCCGCTGTACAATGCGGTGGTGCTGCGCGCGCGGCAGCCGCACTGGTATCTGGACGGGGCGGTGCCCGACACGGTCGATGGCCGGTTCGACATGATCGCCGCGATCCTGTCGCTGGTGCTGATCCGACTGGAGGCGAGCGCGGAGGGGACCGAGGCCGCCGCGCGCCTGACCGAGCGGTTCGTGACCGATATGGACGGGCAGTTGCGCGAGTTGGGGATTGGCGACATCGTCGTCGGCAAGCATATCGGCCGGATGATGGCGATGCTGGGTGGTCGCCTGACCGCCTATCGCGAGGCATTGGTGGCCGAGGAGCCGGCGATGCTGGATGCCGCGCTGCTGCGAAACCTGTACCGGGGGGATGCGCCGAGTGACGCCGATGCGGTCGGTCACGTCCGCCGCGTGTTGACCCTGTTGCACGAACAGCTGGCGGCGATGTCGCTGGCCCGATTGATGAGTGGAGAATTGCCGTGACCCCCGAATGGAGCCGCCCCGAAAAGATCGACACGATCGGCGAGCGTGAAAAGCCGGTCGCGATCGAAGCGGACGCGGCCGAGCGCGCGGCGCTGGCCAAGCGCTTCGGACTGTTGTCGATCGACCGGCTTCAGGCCGATCTGGTCGTACGCCGCGATGCCGCCGGTATCCTGGTGACCGGGACGGTGCGCAGCGCGGTGGTGCAGCCCTGTTCGGTCACTGGCGAACCCGTGCCCGCGACCGTGGACGAGCCGGTCGCGCTGCGCTTCGTCGAGCCCGCCGCGTACGGCACGGATGAGGAGATCGAACTGTCCGGCGATACGCTCGACACGATCGAGATCGAGGGCGGCGCGATCGACCTCGGCGAAGCGGCGGCGGAGACGATGGCGCTGGCGCTCGATCCCTTCCCGCGCAGCCCCCATGCGGCGGCGGTGTTGAAGGAGGCGGGTGTCATCAGCGAGGAAGAGGCGCGCCCTCTTGGCGCGCTGGCCGGGCTGAAGGCGAAACTGGAAGGCAAGGGGTGATTATCGACCCTTTGCCAACATGTTATCCACAGCGGTGATTTTATTCAAAGCACTGAAATCGTGAGAGAATAAAGGCCCTGCCGGGTTTCGCTCGATCATCTGATCCTATGACTGTTTTCAGCATCGTGCTGCCGATCATACACAGGCTTATCCACAGGAAACGCGGGGTATTGGGCCCCTATCTGACAGAGTTATCCACACCCGGTTTCCGGCCAGGAAGAGCCATTCAGCCTTCTCGGACCGATGATCCTATCGCCGGAATGGCTGTGGATAAGTCAGGGAGTATCGGGACCCAGCGTGGGGTCGAGATCGCGCGGGCGGATGAAGGCGATCAGCGTCGCGCTGTTGGATTGCGCTTCCGCCCAGCGTGCGATCGGCAGGGTCATTTGCGCGATGGTCGCGGTGGGATATTTGTCCTCCACCCGCTCGCGCAGTTCCCCGTCCAGCGTCAGGTCAAGCGTCAGATCTTCGAGCCCGGGATTATGGCCGACCATCAGGACATGATCGGCATTCTCGGGCAACGCATGGACCAGATCGAGCAGGCTGGCGCCCGAGGCGAGATACATCGCCTTGTCCCACACCGGCTCCAGCCGCCGGCCATAGCCGTTCCACACCTCGTCCAGCGTCTCCATCACCCGCACGGCGGGGGAGGCGAGGATGTGATCGAATTGAAAGTCGAGCGACTTCAAATGCCGCCCGATCATCGCCGCCGCGCGTCGTCCCTTGGCATTCAGCGGACGATCGAAGTCGCGCGACACGGGATCGTCCCAACTGGATTTGGCGTGGCGAAGCAGCGTCAGCGTCTTCATCGGATCGGACTCTCCGGGGCGGCGGCTGGCAGGGTATCGGCCTCTCCATGCCCGATCGCGGCGTCGGAGGAAAGCCGGCTCGCGACCCGCGCGACCGCTTCGTCCAGCGTCACACGGCTGATCGCCACCCCCGGCGGAAAGGCGTCGAGCAGCCGCGACGGCATGGCGGCGGACAGCAGCACGAAGGCGCCGCGATCATCGGCACGCCGGATCAGGCGCCCGAACGCCTGTGCCAGCCGCGCGCGCACGATCCGATCGTCATAGGCGCTGCCGCCCCCCGCCAGCTTGCGCGCGGCGTGCAGTACGGTCGGCTTGGGCCAGGGCACGCCCTCCATCACCACCAGCCGCAGCGACGAGCCGGGCACGTCGACCCCATCCCGCAACGCATCGGTGCCGAGCAGCGAGGCGGATGGATCGTCGCGGAAGATATCCACCAGCGTCCCGGTGTCGATCGGATCGACATGCTGGGCGTGGAGCGCCAGGCCATCGCGGGCCAGCCGGTCGGCGATCCGGCCATGCACGCCGCGCAACCGGCGGATGGCGGTGAACAGCCCCAGCGTCCCGCCCTTGGCCGCCGCGATCAGCCGCGCATAGGCATTGGCCAGCTGGGGAATGTCGCCGCGCTTCACATCGGTGACGATCAGTACTTCGGCGCGTACCGGGTAATCGAAGGGGCTCTCGGCCACGAAATGGGCGGGGCCGCGCACCAGATGGGGTGCCCCTGTCCGCGCCTCGGCCACGTTCCAGTCTCCGCCGGCGCGCAAGGTTGCCGACGTGACGACGGCGCCGTGCGCGGGCTTCAGTACGATCTCCGCGAAAGGTCGGGTCGGGTCCAGCCAGTGGCGGTGCAGGCCGATATCATATTCACGCCCCTCGACCCGATCGACCGCCAGCCAGTCGACGAAATCGGGATCGACCGGCCCACCGATCCGCGCGAGCAGCGACAGCCAAGCCGCGACCGTCTCCGCGCGCCAGGCGAGCGAGGCGATCGCGCCTTCCACCCGTGCGCGCGCCTGACCGTCGAGCCAGTCGGGCGCTTCCTGCAACACCGCCTCCAACCGCTGTCCGAGCGTCACCAGCGGCCGCAGCAGCGCGTCGAGCGCATGGGCGGCGGGGCCTGCCGCTTCGATCAGCGCGGGGGAGGGGTCGGCGAGTTCGGTCTCCAGCCCATAACCCGCATCGCCCGGCTGCTCCGCGCGCGCAAAGGCCAGCCCGCGCACCGCCGCCAACAGTGTTTCGATCGGGCCGAAGGGCTGGCCCTCCGCCAGTCGCCCCAGCCAGCCTTCGCTCGCCAGCGCGTGTGCGGCCTGCACCGCATCGCCGATCGCGCGATTGCCGCCCTCGTCATAGCTGGCGACATCGGACAGCCGCGCCGCCAAACCCCGGCGGCGGCCGCGCGACCCGGCTTCGGGGCCGAGAATCCAGCGGCGCAGTTCGATCGTCTCGGATCCGGTCAGCGCGGTGGCGAACATCGAGTCCGCCGCGTCAAACAGATGATGCCCTTCGTCGAAGACGTAGCGCGTCGGCCGCGTCTGCGTCTCCCGCCCGCGCGCGGCGTTGACCATGACCAGCGCGTGATTGGCGATGACGATATCCGCCTGTACCGACGCGCGGGCGGCCCGCTCGATGAAACATTTCCGATAATGGGGGCAGCCCGCATAGACGCACTCGCCACGCCGGTCGGTCAGCGCGGCCGAGCCGTTGCGGCGGAACAGCGTGGTCAACCAGCCGGGCAGGTCACCCCCGACCATATCGCCGTCGCTGCTATAGGCTGCCCAGCGCGCGACCAGCTGCGCCAAGACCGCCGCGCGCCCGGCGAACCCGCCCTGCAGCGCATCCTCCAGGTTGAGCAGGCAGAGATAATTCTCGCGGCCCTTGCGAGTGACCACGCGTTCCTTACGCAACACGGGATCGGGAAAGATGCGTGCCGTCTCGCCGCTCAACTGGCGTTGCAGCGCCTTGGTATAGGTCGAAATCCACACCGCCCCGCCCGCACGCTCGGCCCACAGGCTGGCCGGGGCGAGATAGCCCAGCGTCTTGCCGATGCCGGTGCCTGCTTCGGCCAACACCATGTTGGGCGTGTCGCGCACGGCACGCGGTGCGAAGGCGGCGGTGACGGCGGCGGCATAGGCGCGCTGGCCGGGGCGCTCCTCCGCACCTTCGCCGGTCAGATGGCGCAGGCGGTCCTCGGCATCGGTGGGCGGCAGGTCGATGGTGCGCGGGGCGGGGCGGGGGGCATCCTCCTCCCATTCGGGCAGCGCGCTGAACAGCCACCGCTCGTTACGCTCGGGCCGGGTGAGGCGCGGGCCGATCAGCGGTGCCCAGGGCCAGCGGAGGCGGGCGAGGCTTTGCGCGGGGGTCCAGGCGCCTTCGCGTTCCGGCCAGGCTCCATCGGGCATGGCGAGCAGTTTCTCGGTCGCGCGGAGCAGAAAGGCCGCGACTTCGGCATCGCTTTCCGGTGGCGCCAGCCCGCAAACACGGGCGAGGCCATGCGGGGTCGGGACCGCGAACTGGGCGGGGCGGAGAAAGGCGAAGAGTTCGAGGATGTCGAGGCCGGACAATTCGGCATAGCCCAGCCGCTGTCCGATCAACGGCGCGTTGAGCACGATGACCGGGGTCTCGGACGCCAGCCCGATCGCCTCGCCACGCGAGACGGCGCGGGTCTGTCCCTCGGTGGAAATCCACACACCGCTATGGCTGGCATGAAGGGCGGGGTGGGGGAGCGCGGTCACTTTGTTGATTTGGGGGAGTGGGAACAGGTTGGCAACGGGGCGCGTGCCATTTGCTTCGCAGTTTGGGGCGAAGCCCTCCCCAAACCCCTCCCGCCTGCGGGAGGGGCTTACCGCGTGAGGCGCGCTTTCCGCTTCC
>NZ_JBNNOB010000183.1:0-5559 GCF_050274375.1 Sphingomonas sp. NPDC019816 | reverse complement strand
GGAGCGTGGCCTTCGACTTCGCTCAGGCTGAACGGAGGCTGGTACTGAAACCGTTCAGCCTGAGCGAAGGCAAAGGCAAAGGCAAAGGCAAAGGGAATCCCTCACCCCGAAGGAACCTTCGCCGGTCCCACCCTTTAGCACCCCATGCGCTGGCTTCGTTCGCTCGACATTCCGGCCGAATGGCTGTGGCTTCAACACGTCCTCATCATCGCCGCCGCGATTCTGGTCGCGCTGGTGGTCCATGCGGTGGCGATGCGGGTGGCCGGCCATGCCGCGCGGCGGACCGCCAGCCAGAGCGACGATCTGGTCCTCGAACATATCCGCCAGCCGCTGCGCTGGGTGGCGATCGCCATCGCGGTCAGCTTCGCGATGCGGCTGGTGCCGATGTCCAGCGAGGGGCGGGACATTTGGCGACAGGTACTGGGCTTCGGCGTGCCGGCGCTGCTCGGGTGGCTCGCGGTCGCCGGGCTGCGTGCGTTGCAGGGGGTGGTGTATCTGCGCGCCGATATCAACGTCGAGGATAATCTGCGCGCCCGCCGCAAGCGAACGCGCGCGCAAATCCTCGGGCGGATCGGCATCTTCCTGATCGTGTTCGTGACCGTCTGCCTGATGCTGCTGAGCGTGCCGGGCATCCGCACCATCGGCGTCACGCTGATGGCCTCGGCCGGTATCGCGGGCCTGGTCGTCGGCGCCGCCGCGCAGCCCGCGCTCAAGAACCTGATCGCGGGCGTGCAAATGGCCTTTACCGAGCCGATCCGCCTCGACGACGTGGTCATCATCGACAATGAATGGGGGCGGATCGAACAGATCCACCTGACCTTCGTCGTCGTGCGCATCTGGGACGAGCGGCGGCTGGTCGTGCCGGTCGCCAAGTTCCTGGAGAACAGCTTCCAGAACTGGACGCGCGAGACCAGCCAGCTGCTGGGTTCGGTCTTCTGGTATCTCGACCCGGCGGCGGATATTCCCCGCCTGCGGACGAAGATGGGCGAGCTGGTCGAGGCGAGTCCGCGCTGGGACCGCCGGTTCTTCAACATGCAGGTGACGGATGTGAAACCCGATTCGATCGAGGTGCGCGGCCTGATGACGGCGCGCGACGCCTCGGTCTCGTTCGATTTGCGGTGCGAGATTCGGGAAGGGCTGCTGAACTATATCCGCCACGAAATGCCGGAGGCGCTGCCCCGTCGGCGGTTGGAACATTCCATTCCTCCCCGGCACGGGGAGGGGGACCAGCCGCAGGCTGGTGGAGGGGGCGTGCCGCAAGGTACGTCCTGAGCGGCGGTCCCCCTCCCCGGGCGGGGGAGGATCAGGACGCCGCCGCCTCGATCGCCTTGGCTTCCGCCCTCGCTCCCTCGCCGCGCAGCGCGGTCAGGAACAGCTCGCACCACCAGAACACATCCTCACGCCGGACATTGTCGACCAGGCTTTCCCAGCGCCTGATGCGTTCCTCACGCGGCATGGTCAGCGCCTGGACGATCGCGTCGGACATTTCCTCGGCGCTATAGGGGTTGATGAGGACGGCGTCCTTCAACTGCTCGGCCGCACCCGCGAAACGCGACAGGATCAGGACGCCGGGGTCGTCGGGGTCCTGCGCCGCGACATATTCCTTGGCGACCAGGTTCATGCCGTCACGTAACGGAGTGACGAGCCCGATCCGCGCGGCGCGGTAGATGCCCGCCAGCACCGGCCGGGGAAAGCCCTTGTTGACATAGCGGACGGGTACCCAGTCGATATCGGCATATTCGCCGTTGATCCGCCCCGACAGCGCATCGAGATGGCCGCGAATCTCCTGATAGGTGTTCACCTTCTCGCGGCTGGGCGGCGCGATCTGGAGCATATAGACCAACCCGCGTCGCTCCGGGTTGGACGCCAGGAAGCGTTCATAGCCCAGGAAGCGTTCGGCCAGCCCCTTGGAATAGTCCAGCCGGTCGACGCCGACGATCAGGCTGCGCCCGGTCGCCGACATGTACATGCGTTCGCGCGCGAAGCGGGCGTCGTGACCGTTGGCGGCTTCCTCGAACTCCTTGGTCTCGATGCCGATCGGCGCGCGGATCGCCTGGATGGTGCGGCCGTTCCACGTCACCGCGCCATTCTCGCCCAGCGTCCCGCCCAGCTCCTTGGTGACATAGTCGCGGAAGCTGTCCAGCCAGTCCTCGGTGTGGAAGCCGACCACGTCATAGGCGAACAGTGATTCCACCAGCTTGCGATGGCTGGGCAGCGACAGGAGCAGCCGGACGGGGGGCCACGGGATGTGGAGGAAGAAGCCGATCCGGTTCTTGAACCCCCGCTGGCGCAATTCACGGCCGAGCGGCATCAGGTGATAATCGTGAACCCAGACCAGATCGTCGGGTTCGATCAGCGGCTGCACCGTCTCGGCGAAACGCTCGTTCACCCGGCGATAGCCCGAATCGAAGTCGCGTTCGAACTCGGTCAGGTCGATGCGATAGTGGAAAAGCGGCCACAACGTGCGGTTGGCGTAACCGTTATAATATTCGTCGATATCCTGCTCTTCCAGGTCGATGGTCGCGGTGGTGACGCCGCCGCCCTGCTGGAAATTGATATGGCCGCTGAACTCCTCGGTGGTCTCCCCCGACCAGCCGAACCAGATGCCGCCTTGTTCGCGCAAAGCGGCCAGGAGTGCGACCGCCAGCCCGCCCTGATTTCCGCCCGGCCCGGTGGTGGGCGGCTGGACCCGGTTCGAGATGACGATCAGGCGACTCATCGCACGGCACTCCATGGTTTACTCAGCAGGACGGCACAGTTGATCAGGCCGACCAGCGAATAGGTTTGCGGGTAATTCCCCCATAGCTCGCCCGTATTCGGGTCGATGTCCTCGGACAGAAGCCCGGCGGGGGTGCAGCGCGCCACCATCTCTTCGAACAGCGCGCGGGCGTCCTCATGACGTCCGGTGACATACAACGCCTCGATCAGCCAGAACGTGCAGACGTTGAAGGCGGTATGCGGCAGGCCGAAATCATCCTCGGTCGCATACCGCAGCATGTGGCTGCCGCGGCGCAGGCCCTTTTCAACCGCGTCCAGCGTCGAGCGGAACCGGGGATCGTCGGGCGACAGGAAGCGCAGATCGAGCAGCTGGATGATGCTGGCATCCAGGTCGTCGCCGCCGAAGGTCGCCGACATGCGCTGCGTCTCCTCGCGCCATGCCGATTGCTCGATGGTCTCGCGCATCAGATCGGCGCGCTCCTGCCAGAAGACGCGCCGCTCCTCCAATGCCAGCGCCTGCGCGGCGTTGGCGAGCCGGTCGCACGCCGCCCAGCACATGGCGGCCGAGTAGGTATGGACATGGCTCTTGGTGCGCAGCTCCCACAGACCCGCATCGGGCTGGTCGTACTTCGCCCAGGCGCGCTCGCCGACGCGTTCCAGCGAGTGGAAATCCTCGACCCCTGACATGCGGAACAGCCGCGTGTCGAAGAACGCCTGCACGTCGGACAGGACGATCTGGCCGTACGCGTCGTGCTGGATCTGCTCATAGGCCTGATTGCCGACGCGGACCGGACCCATGGCGCGGTAGCCGGGCAGCTTCGTCTCGATCCGCTCGACCAAGGTGGGCTCGCCGCCGACGCCGTAGAGCGGCTGGATATGCCCGCCCTTGGCCGCATCGACGATGTTGCGTAAGTATTCGAGATACCCCTCAAGCACGTCGAGCGCGCCCAGTCGGTTGAGCGCCTGCACCGTATAATAGGCGTCCCGGATCCAGCAGTAGCGATAGTCCCAGTTGCGCCCCGAATCGGCATGTTCGGGCAGCGAGGTCGTGAGTGCGGCGACGATCGCGCCGGTTTCCTCATGCTGGCACAGCTTCAGCGTGATCGCGGCGCGGATGACGACCGCCTGCCATTCGACCGGCGTCGCCAGGCCGCGCACCCAGTGATGCCATTCGTGCGTGGTACGCTCCAGCATGGCACGGCATGCTTCGTGCAGGACGCCGGCAAAGCTTTCATCCGGGCCCAGGAACATGTGGATCGGGCGTTCGAGACGGAACCACTGCTCGGCCAGGATGTGCCCGACCGGCGCATCGGTGGTCAGGCGCAGCGTCTGCTCCGTCATGATAAAGCGGATATGGTTCGACCCATGGGTGTGATGGGTCGGATGCCCCCAGTTCTTGGCGACGCGCAGGCAGACGCGGATGCGCGGGCTGCCGATCGGCCGGACGATGCGCACGAAGCTGGTCGGGCGATAGGTGCGCCCCTCACGCGAGAAACGCGGGCAGAAATCGGTGATCTCAATGCCGTTGCCCCGGTCGTCCATGTGCGTGGTGACCAGGATGGGCGTGTTGCGAAGGTAACCTTGCGTGGTCGAGACCCGGTCCTCCAGATCGATCGACCAATATCCCGTCTCCGGCTCGCCATCGCCCAGCAGCGCGCAGAAGGCCGGGTCGCCATCGACGCGCGGCACGCAGCCCCAGACGAAACGGCCGCACGAGTCGACCAGCGCCGAGACCTGGCAATTGCCGATCGGCCAGAGATTCATGTCCTGTTGCATTACTCGGCATTCTCCAGCGCTTGGGCAAGCCACTCATGAACAGCGGCGACATCGGGCAGGCGGTAGCGGGCGGCGGTCTCGCGCATCGGGCCGACCAGCACGCCGGCCCCGCCAAGGGCGGCGGCGGCCTCGAACCCGTCCTCGTCGGTCACGTCGTCGCCGAAGAAGATGGGCAGGGTGCCCTGCATGGCGGGCGTTTCCATCAGCGTCCCGATCGCCTGACCCTTGTCACCGGGCAGACGGACCTCGACCATCATCTTGCCGGGTTGCAGGGTCAGGCCGTGACGCTCGGCGATGGCGGTGGCTTCGCGCAACGCCAGCGGCTCGGCGTCCGGGTTGCGGCGGTAATGGAGGCCCGCGCCGAAGCTCTTGGTCTCGAAATACAGGTCATTGGCCTCGGCGACGCTACGCATCTCCTCGGTCGCGGTGGCGAGGTGATCGGGCTTCTCCGGCTGGCTATGACCATCCTGGGGGCTGCGGCGTTCGGCGCCGTGGCTGCCCGCCAGCGTCAAATGCGCGGCCTGCGGGCCGAACAGCGCATCGAGCTGCGCGATCGAGCGGCCGCTGACGATGGCAAGCCGGCCGGGCATGTGCGCGGCGAGCGCATCCAGCCTATCGGCTAGCTCGCGGCTGACATGCACCGCCTCTGGATTGTCGGCCAGCTCGACCAAGGTGCCGTCGAAATCGAGGAACAGGCTGTCCGTCGAGGAAAGTCGGGGCGGGGGCGGGGGCAGGTCGGCCGGCATGGGCGAGAGCATAGCGGATGCGGACATGCCAAGTGAACCCATCCCCGCCGCTCGCGTTCCGCTGCGCTGCCGAAATGATTACGGAAGGGGGGTGACGGCCGCCCAAAGCGCACCCCCTCCCGCAAGCGGGAGGGGGATGGGGGGGAGGGCCCTCTCCACGGGCGACATCGCATGTGGCTTTCCCTCCCCCAGCCCCTCCCGCCTGCGGGAGGGGAGCAAGAAGGGGAGCGGTTCGTGTCTGCGCTGATCGCCGGAGCTGGGCACGCCCCCTCCCGCAAGCGGGAGGGGGATGGGGGAGGGCTTCTTCCCCGAGCAATGT